>JAVHLK010000044.1:0-167 GCA_031082285.1 Desulfomonilaceae bacterium | reverse complement strand
CCATAATGTGCAACTCTTAGATGTGATCAAGGGCAACGACAAACCCGAGTGGTTCTTCGATCCGCTGGATTTTGCCGACCTGTGCCTGCTCAGGATTGCTCCCACGTGGTGGCAGGAAAGTTTGTACTCCGGAGGCCGCGGTTTGCTGAGTCGGTTGTTCGGATCCC
>JAVHLK010000043.1 GCA_031082285.1 Desulfomonilaceae bacterium | reverse complement strand
CACCAAGGCACCAAGGCACCAAGAAGGACTGTGATTGAATGATTTAATGAGGACTATGATTACTGATGCCCGCGTCGGGCGTACCAGGCATGCCGCGCGGAACGCGGGACCGACGCTACCGAAGAAAGAGCGAAGAAGAAATCACACCACCAAGGCACCAAGACACCAAGCAGGACTGTGATTGAAACGATCAAATGAAGACTATGATGACAGCCGCCGAGAGGGGCCGTAATACCCCGACCGGAATTATGTAATCAAGAAATCAGCAAAATCATGGTTCAGACGTTTTTTGTGGCTTGGTGGTAAATCTTCTTCCCTCCCCGTACCCTGCGTCTTCTTGGCTTCTTAATTGGATTTGTTCTTCTTTGTGTCTTTGTGTCTTGGTGGTAAATCTTCTTCTTTTCTTCCGTCTTCACCCCGAATAGTATTTGTAATTTCGGTAGTAATAATTTCCGCCGTAGCGGTAACCATAGCCGTAGCCCCACCCGGCGCTCACCTTGTTCATGACCACGCCGAGGAGCTTGTTTTCGTCCATTGACCGGACGACCTGCAGCGCTTCTTTGAGCTCGTCCCGCCGTGCCTGCCCTTGCCGTGCCACCATGATCAATCCGTCGACGACCCGATAGATAAGCGGGGTGTCGGCAAAACCGACGATCGGCGCGGTGTCGAAGATCACGTAGCTGAAGTGGTCCTTGAGAAGGGCCGCGATCCGTTGGATCTTGCCGGACTTCAGAAGAGCCACGGGATCTCGCGGGATCGGGCCGGAGGTGACGCAGAATACCCTCGGGATGCTTGTGCGGTGGCACACCTTTGCCAGGTTGGTCACCTTGCCTTCGAGCAGGTTCACGAGCCCGGAGCTTCTCTCGCTCAGACCGAACGCGCGATGAAGACGGGGTTTCCTCAGATCCGCGTCCACGATGACGATCTTTTTCTTCGGGTCGGAAGACAGGACCGTTGCGAGGGAGATGGCCACGGTGGTCTTTCCTTCCCCGGGAGCCGCGCTGGAGACCGCGATGGAATGGACGTCGCGGTCCACATTGGAGAGGAATATGGACGTCTCCAGGTTCCTGATGGCATCCGACATGGGGGATTTGGGGTGCCGGTACGCGACAAAATCAACGGCCGCGTTGCCGTTTCGCCCGCCCATCGCAGCCGGCAACGTATTCACGTCGGGAACGATCCCCAGTCGGTTCACCTGAAGGCGCTGCTCGATCTCAAGCGGGCTGTGAATCCGCTGATCCAGAGAACTCAGGACAAACGCCGCACCCAGGCCGCCCATCAAGCCGAGCATCGCGCCGATGAGCACGATCAATTGTTTCTTGGGCTTGGAAGGGTACAACGGGCGGTTGGGCGGATCGACCACCCGGACATTGTTGCTGATCGTCCTGGCCCGTATTTCCGTGCGCTTGTATTCCTCCAGGAGGATCTTGTGAAACTCCGAGTTGGTATCCACGTCCTTCCTGAGCAGCGTGTACTGAGCCTCCAATGACTTGACGCGATCCGCCTCGGCCCGTGCCGACGCGTAACTCTCCTCCAGGAGCTTTTCCGCGGTCTCCGCGGAGCCCAACGCGGACGCGACCAGGTCGTCCTCGATTTGTGCAACACGGTCCCGAAGAAACCCTATCTTCTTGGCCAACATCTTCATCTTCGGGTAATCGGCCGCGTACACTCCCTTCTGCTGCGAATACTCGGATTCCATCATGGCAAGCTCCTGCTTGAGCTTTCCGATGTATTCGTCCTTCATCCCTTCCGGCAGCAAACTCCCCTTTTCCGACGACCCTTCGTTTCGTAAGGCTTGAATCTTGGCCCGCGTCTCGTGCGACTTGACACGACCTTCCATGGTCCTGTTGACCAGGCTGAGGACCTGGGTCAGCCCGCCGTCCGCGGAGTCCACGATGCCGTGGTCGATGGTGAATTCCACCAACTTCACCTGGGCCTCTCGCTGCTTCTTCTCGGACTCGATCACTTCCTTCTTGAGCCAGCCCGCCGCTTCCAAGCTCTTCTTCTTCCTTGTCTCCAAGTTCTGTTCCACGTAGAGATCAAGGAGCGTTCCGAGCATCTCTTGAGCCAACTTGGGATCCGCATCCTCCACCATAACGGCCATGAGGTTGCTCTTCTTGACCGGTTGCACGGACACACGGGCGAGAACCGCATTACGCAGCGCGTTCTTCCGGGCGAGGTCCGCGTCCGCGGCTTCGGCATCAACCTTCTGCGCAGAAAGGGGCAATACCCATCGCGAAAGCGTTTGTCGGAGCAACCCGGTCAATGACGGCGAATCGCTGTTGAACTCCGGGCGTGAGGCTAAGTCCATGCGTTCGGCAACCGCTTCGGCAAGGTGACGTGACGTCAGTATCTCTTTTTGGGTGAGGAAGTAGGCCATGTAGTCGGTGAACGCCTGATTCCCGTACACGGACTCTTTGGTGGGGCCGGCGTGTTGCTGTTCCACCACGAGCGTGGCCGAGGCGGTGAAGATCGGGGTTTTCGTGAACGCGTATAGAATGGAAGCGAGGAAGGTGCACGCGAACACCGCAAGGACAAGCCATTTGTATCGCAGTGCGATTTCCAGGTAGTCCCTGAGTGATTGCACGTTGTCGTTCAGGGGATCGTCGAGGGGAGGCGGCGCGAGCCGATCCCGGGCCGGCGGAACGCCGACGAAACCGGCTTGCCGATTTTCCGGGACATCTCGACCCGCGTAGGGCTGGAGTTGACGCTTCCGATCAAAATCGCTCATGGCATTGATGTCATTACTGATCTCCCCCAGCCCACAGATGTGGTCAGCAGTCCTTGGTTACTCGTAAACGTTGTCTCCGAGATGATGACGTCGTGCCACATGTATCCACGGTCGGTTCGTCACATGCGTCCGAACAACCTCATATTTCCCGGAGGATAGCTCATAGTACGCGGTTTGTGTCGCGAAGTCAAGCGTGGTCCGTAAGGAGGGCTGCACGCGGGAAAAACATACTACCAAGACAGGGGGACGTCCGGAAACGACCATCGTGTCGGCTTCTTAGGATCACAGGCAGAGACCGTAGGATGTTACGAGCCGGCGCTACCGAAGAAAGAGGGAAGAGTAAATCTCACCACCAAGGCACCAATAAGAACTGAGATTGAAATGATCAAATGAACACTATGATGACAGCCGCCGAGAGGTGCCGTAGTACCCTGACCGGAATCATGTAATCAAGAAATCAACAAAATCATAGTTCAGACGGTTTTGTGTCTTTGTGGTAAATCTTCTTCTTCTCTTCCGTCTTCACCCCGAATAGTACTTGTAATTCCGGTAGTAATAATGCCCGCCGTACCGGTACCCGTAGCCGTATCCCCACCCGGCGCTCACCTTGTTCATGACCACGCCGAGAAGCTTGTTATCATCCATGGATCGTATCACCTGGAGGGCTTCCTTCAACTCATCCCGCCGCGCCAGTCCCTGGCGTGCGACCATGATCAATCCGTCAACAAATCGACAGACAAGAGGCGTATCGGCAAACCCCAGAACCGGCGGGGTGTCGTAGATCACATAGGTATAACGCTCCTTCAGGAGGTCGGCGATCCTTTGGGCATCGTCGGACCGCAAGAGGGACACGGGATCACGCGGCATCGTGCCGGCGGTGACACAAAATACTCGCGGGATGTTGGTACTGTGACACACCTTTGAGATGTTGGTCACACTGCCGTCAAGCAGGTCGGAAAGTCCGCTCTTCTTTTCGCTCAGTCCAAATGCTCTGTGAATACGAGGCTTTCGCAGGTCCGCGTCGACGATGACGATCTTGTTCTTGGGATCCGAGGCAAGGACCGTTGCCAGGGAGATGGCCACGGTGGTTTTTCCTTCCCCGGGAGACGCACTGGAGACCGCGATGGAATGGACCGCGCGGTCCACGTTGGAGAGAAAGATCGATGTTTCGAGATTTCGTATGGCATCCGACATCGGGGACTTGGGATGACGGTATGCAACGAAGTCGATATTCTCATCCGTACCATTCGAGCCCCGGATAAGGCGCAGCTTGTCCACATCGGGAACGATTCCCAGCTTGTGTACGTTGAGCCTCTCCTCGATCTCTTGAGGCGTATAGATTGTTTGGTCCATGGCACTGAGTACAAATGCCATGCCCAGGCCTCCCATCAACCCGAGCATTGCCCCAATGAGAACGATCAACGTTTTCTTGGGCTTGGAAGGACTCATCGGGCGATCGGGAGGATCGACGATCCTCACATTATTGCTGATGGTACGGGCCCGTATGTCCGTCCGCTTATATTCCTGCAGCAGGATCTTGTGGAACTCCGTGTTGGTGTCCACGTCTTTCTTGAGAAGACTATACTGGGCCTCCAGGGACTTCACCCGATCCGCCTCGGCCCGTGCCGACTGATAACTCTGCTCCAAGAGCCTTTCTTCGGTCTGTGCCGAGTCCAAAGCCGATGAGACAAGGCCCTGTTCGATTTCTCCGATGCGATCGCGCAGAAACCGTATCTTCTTCTCCAACATTTTCATTTTAGGATAATTGGAAGAATACACTCCCTTCATCTGCGAATACTCGGACTCCATGATCGCAAGCTCCTGCTTGAGCTTTCCGATGTATTCGTCCTTCATCCCTTCCGGAAGCAGACTCCCTTGTTCCGATACTCCTCTCATCCGTAAGGATTGAATCTTGGCAAGCATCTCCTGAGACCTGACATGACCTTCCATGGTCTTGTTCACCACGCTGAGTACCTGTGAGAGTCCTCCATCGGCCGAGTCTACGATCCCATGGTCTATCGTGAAGTCCACCAGTTTGGCTTGAGCTTCTCTCAGCTTGTCTTCCGACTTGATTACTTCCTCTTTCAGCCATCCAGCCGCCTGTAGGCTCTGTTTCTTCCGGTTATCGAGGTTCTGCTCGAAATAGAGATCGAGAAGGGTCTTGAGCATCTCTTGTGCCAATTTCGGATCCGCGTCCTCAACTTCGACCGCCATCAGGTTGCTCTTCTTAACCGGCTTCACCGACAAGCGGGCGAGCACCGCGTTGCTCAGCGCGTTCTTCTTGGCAAGGGCCGGATCTTCGACCGGAACGCGGTCATCCGTCCCCATGAGGTCCGATACCCACCCGGTTACGGTGTGCCGCACCCATCCAATCAATGACGGTGAACTCTTCGCGAATTCTTCACGATTGCCCAGATCCATTCGGTCAACAACGGCCTCCGCCAGATGCCGGGACGTCAGGATTTCCTTCTGGGTGAGGAAATAGGCCATGTAGTCACTGTAGACTCGATCCTCATACATGCTCTCTTTGCCGCCGCGATCCGTTTGCTGCTGCTCCAGCTCGATCGTGGCGGAGGATGTGAAGATCGGGGTTTTCGCAAGAGCGTACACAATCGAACCGACGAGTGCACACAAGAAGACCAACACGACAAGTCGCCTGTGGCGAAGCACGATGTCGAGGTAGTCCCTGATGGACTGTACGTTGTCGTTCAAGGGATCGTCGAGCGGTCGCGAAGCGAACCGATACCGGTCTTCCCGAAAGCCGGGAGCGCCCATCTGCCCATCCCCTGCAAGATGACGAGTGGGATGCCGTTGCCACTCAAGTTCTCGATCGCTCATGGCGTTGATCTCGTAATGATCCCCCCAACCCACAATTAATAACAAGATTAGTTAGTTAGGGGTGGGTGTTCTTTCCGAAGCATGAACTCACGTGCACCGAAACACCGCGGTTCCTGGAGTGAAACCGACACGATAGAACAGCCCATTGCTTTTTTAGGTCATATATGAGGCTACGCCCTTTAAGGCAAGATGTCAAGTTTGATTCTCCGCTTTCTCAGGCAACCGCGAGAATTTTGTTGACTCGTTTCAATAGAGGGGTTTTAATGGGCACACGGTAGGAAAGCGCAACATGAAAGTTGGACTCGTCATCGTAGTCGACACATTGACCGGCCGGACAGGTACGTACTTGACCGGCCGGTAAGTGGCCGCTAATAATGACTCTTTGCTTCCTGACTCGACAGAGAAGGGGGTTTTATGGTTGGAAGTGAACAAACCCGCCGCCATGTGTGCAAGCGCGTGACGCTCGCTGCGCTTGTGGGTTTGCTCGTAGTGTCGAGCTTGCCGTGCGCGAGGGCTCAAGATCTCTTCGGGATTGCCGATCCGGGGTCGCCCTTTATTTTTCCGCCGGGTCTTCAGGGTGAGGCACGGGTGACGCCCATATGGATGGGGATTGCGAGCGGAAGCAACGGCATACCCTCACTGGGGATTGACTGGAGCCTCATAAACCAATTCAATATGACAAGGGATTACCTCTTTATCGATGCCATGTTGCGGTTCGGCATAGGGAGATTTTCCGTACGAGGTCACTATGAACCGCGCGAGTTTGTCGGGCGCACGCGATTCAGGAATATCCCGCAGATGCACACGGCGGAGGCCCGGTTGGAATACTCGGGAATACGCATCGGGGGAGACGTGGACTTCTTCTCGTTCTACGGCGCACGGGTCGGCGCGAACATAGACCTTGACCTGTACCGGCCGATATTCACCGAGGCATTGCAGACAGATGCAGGGGGTAAGAAGATCGAAGGGGATTCGGCGCTCACCTGGGGGGTTCACGCAATGTATGCCCCGGTTATGAGCGTTTACGGGGTATCGGGGGTGTTTGAGGTGACGGCGCGCTGGCCGCTCCTGGGGACGAGCGTTACGGATCTCGAACTTGCCGGGGGGCTGAAAGGGCCGGAGAGCGTGCTCGGATCCGCGGCCCTGCGATTCGGTTGGCGGTCCACCAACCTGGATTTTCACGACAAGCAATTGTTTCAAGGCGTGGTCGTGGATACGAGATTCGATGCGCACCTGAGCGGATGGTTCGGTCAACTGGTGTACTATTATTGACCTCGAGAGCGCTCCAGTACCGGCTTCGGGGCGACCGCCCCGTGTCGTTCCGCAGGTTTTCCGAATGCCGACCGGCAGACACCCGACCGGAGATACGTACTGCTCATGCTGTTCACGTAGGGGGCCGCGGCGGTCTGCCGGGGACAAGGTCGTCAGGGCCCACACGTTCCCGTGGGCCGTTGGAAAAATTGTTCTGAAGAGGTCCGCTGTTTGTCCATGTTGACGCAATGTGCAGATCTCGCGTTCATGTCCGGTTCGATTCCTTCCGCCATGACACGTGGTTCGTACAATCCGTTGATGTGGTTCATGAATGCGTGCGAACCCGAGCCATGCCGGCTGCAACGGCCGCGATGGAGTCACCGGCGTGATTGACGTTCACAATCACCTCCTGCCCGCATTGGACGACGGTGCGGAAAATCTCGATGAGACATTGAGAATGTGCCGCATGGCCGCGGAGGACGGTATTGACGTGGTTGTGGCGACGCCCCATGCGTACGACGGGAAATTCGTCACGGATCCGGACACGATCAGGACCGCGGTTGCGGAACTCAACGATCGACTGGCCGAGGAAGGCATCGATCTCATGGTGCTCCCGGGGATGGAGGTACGGGTTTCCGCGGAATTGCCGCATCGTCTGCTCAACGGGGAGATCTTGCCGTTGAACGACCGTACCTATGTGCTCGTGGAATTTCACCCCGCTCACATACCGGTCGGGTTTGAGAACCTTGTTCATCAACTGGTGCAGTCCGGGTACCGATTGATCCTTGCTCATCCGGAACAGAATATCGGCATTCAGGCGCGGCCGGAATACTTGTACAAGCTCCTGAATCTGTTCGATCCGTTCACGATCCTGTGTCAGATCACCGCGGCAAGCATTATGGAGGGCAACGGTTCCGACTCCGCAAAGACCGCAAAGATACTCCTGGAAAACAACCTGGCTCACTTGATGGCCTCGGACGCACACAATGCCCTGTCGCGACCGCCGGTCCTTTCGCCGGCGGTGAATATCGCCTCAAGTATTATCGGTGAGGAAAGGGCGGCATGGATGGTGACGGATTTTCCTCGGGCCGTCATCGAGGGGGAACCATTGTCGGCCCAGTGGGAGCCGCAAAACCCGAGGCGATGGTGGAGGCTATGGTGAACGAGACCGGTTTCCCGAGGATGTTCCGACGGGATTGACGTCCGGAAAGGGCTTTCGGACTTGGCGACCGGAATTATTGTGTGATAGGCTCAGGGCAATGGGGTTCCAGGGATCCGAAGATGATGCGCTTCACCGACATTTACAGACGACCCCGAGGCGCGTGCGCCGCGGGCCGCGGTTGGTTCCTCGGCAGCGTTCTCGTCTGGTTGTGTATTGCCTTGTCCGGCATCGTCGGGGATCGTGCCGGGGCACAAGATATGTGCGATGCCGCGCGCAAAGAGTTGCGGCAGGAGTCACAGCGGCTGAACGAGTACGTGTCGGCCTTGCAGGAATCCTATGACGACCGGGACTTCAAGCTCGCAGAGGTCCTCAAGTTCAAGATCGGTCAGGCCAAAAAAAAGCTGCAAGATCTGCAACTGATGGCTGAGAACTGCCCGGCCGGAGAATCGAAGTTGCCGGAGAGCGGTCTGAGCGGTGCAAAATCAGACGATGGACGATATGCCGACGTGAGCTGCATCGACCTGAAGAAGATGCTCTTCCCCCTTCTGGTCAGTAAACGAGAACTTGAAAGACGCCAAAAGAGCATGTTGTCCAAGCCGACGGATGAGGAGGAAGCGAAGCTTCGAGACGTATCAGATAAGTTGAGGGACGTGAGGCGGGCCTTGAAAACAAGATGCTCGCGCAGCAAGAGCTCGCACTCGCTGCTCAAGCGACTGCAAAGATAACGCCTCGGAATGAACCTTCAGCGTTTTTCTTGAGAATCGTTGCGCTGCCGCGTGCGTTTCTTGCGCTTGTCTGTGGACGCTCCTTTCGGGCTCTTAAGAACGACGCATTTTCTCCCATGCTCGAGCCGGTTGACCTTGTCCTGGAGTTCGTTCTTAGGGAATCGTTTCACCACGAGGTATGGCCTGAATCTCTGTTCTTCCCAGTTCCAGATATAATTTCTGACATCAATCACCGGACCGATATCCTGATAGAAGACCACCCACCACTCGTTTTCCTTTTCGACATGGCAGAGTTTCATGGCTTCGATCCGACCCAGTTGCGAAGCCAGTTCATCCGCGGCTGTTCGCAGCATTCGGTCCAGATCGGCCTCGTCCATATGCTTCTTCTTTGGTGGGGGTTTCGAAGTCTCCGGAGTTGTCTTGGCCGGAGCGGCTTCTTCCCCGATCCTTTCTCTCTTCACGTCGCCCAGCTCGTTCGCCGGCTTCTTGGGAGCCGAAGCTTCGGACGGCGGTTCCGATGGGCTTACCGTAGTGGTGCGGTTTACGACGCAGCTCGAAGCCGAGAGCCAGAGAACCAGTACAAGGAACCAGAGGAGAGATCCCGCGATCCGGAAGATTCCAGGGACTATCTTTCCCGAGTTGGTCAACCTTATCCCCCGTGCACAGAATGAACACCGGTCACACACGTGAGTCTCGGCACGCCACGATCGATAATCCCCTCAATAGTCACGAGCCGCTCGGACGAATCAACGATCGACTGAATGGACCGCTCCTTTTGGATTACAGGATAATTGACCTGTTCTCAAGAGGTATCGTCATGTGAGGGATCCCGGCAGATGATTCGGGCAAGAGAATTCCGCGGCATGACGTGTCGCAGGGTTTCACGGCGGACTGGATGGTTTGCAATGCCCCCTGTCGATCAGGCGTGCTTCGGTTCATTGCTTACGAGCTTCGTAGACGATTGGGTAAATCCGGCGGCGAGCGAATGCGTGGGGTACCTCGGTAAGATAGTGTTTAGGTGACGTATACCTGATGATCGTTGGTCAATTCCCGGTCAAACGATCGACCAATTGGGCAAATTCCCCGACCGTTGCTACATACTGTTCCATGAAGACGCGTACGTCTCGAATATATGTCTTGGGCACGTACAACACGTCGTACGGCTTCACGAGGATCGCTGATCCCATGTCCCCGATGTCGAATATCCGTTTCAAATCCAATCTTCTTCCGATTGGTTTGCCGTGGATATTCTTGGAAATGAGCATAACACTGGTGAGATCGGCCGTGTCGGTGATATGCCCGCCGGCCAATGCAATCGCGTGGATCGCGGTAATGGGCTGCTGGATTTCGTACGCTCCCGGGTTGTTGACCTGCCCGAGGATGTAGACCTTCCGGGACTTCGCCTCCTCGAGCGCGACGGAGCACACCACATGCTGAAGTGGACCGGATCTGTACAACCTGTTGACCGAATCCTCAACGTCCCGAACCGTGTGACCGGCGGCAAGAATCCGGTCCTTGAGCAGAGGCATATCAATTGTGCCGTCGGGATTCACGGTCACTCTCGCCTGCTGTCCCCCCACCAGAGTGGTCAACGATTCCACCAACCTGCCAACTTTCTGATAAAACTTATTGACGGTTACCGTAACAAGTTGGTATTTCTTGACTTCCTCGGTTTCGTCTCGACTGAAGATGTTGGCGTCCAAATACGCCTTTTCGATGCGGTTGGCAAGCTCCTCGCGAGTGAGCCCCGCGGCCTGAACGTCTCCGATGCCGGGAAGCGTGATCATACCGTCCGGATTAATGACTCTCTGCACATTGAGCGCAGGATCGAGAATGAATTCGATACTGATCTCATCCAGAGTGTCAAGTCTGAAACTGCCGGGAGGAACGGACCACTCGGTCTGATAGAGCACGCGAAGCAAGTCGTTGGGACCGAGGCGATAGTTTCGGCAAACGATGTCAAAGGCTTCAGCCAAGTCATTCAGATGAGGGGTTTTTTGCGGTCCCGGAGACGGCCGAAAGGGCGAGGGGACCAACCCGATGCATCCGGAGACCAAGGCGCACAAGATCCCTACCGCAAGGGCGCGGACAAGAAGAGTAGAGAATGGTCGAGTTCTTGTTGGGATTACCATAAACCTACCAAACTACTTGAGGCCCTGTTCATATCCGCTGTGTATCACATCAGAATCAAGACATCAAGTGGAAACAACCGAGCCGACCCGCGTTATCCCCCTCGCGAAAAAGTGTCGTGATTTCGGTTGTCGCAAAGATGTGCCGGATGTCGTGGCCCATCACAATAAGCAGCCCCCGAATACTTCCTTTGTCCCCCGGCAGGCGCGGACACGAACGAACCCCTCGTCGCTCGTCGATCCTCCGGAAAAAGCTTAGGATTCGGCTCAGCCAGGTACAGACAAATGAAATCTCAATCTAGTGCATTGGGAGTCGAACTGTCAAGGTTTATTCCGGGCCTTTGGGCGCCCCCATCAGTGTGGGGAACAATTTGCCGACGCGTTCGCGTTTTTTCTTGAATACGAGCCGAGCTCCGGCGATGATTGGACAGTGACGGATGAAGTGCGCGGCACCCTACCAGGGGTATTTCAATTGCAGGGAGAAGCATCGCGGTGTGGCGTCATATCGAGAAAATCCTCCCACTGGCGGCGATCGTTGTTTGTTCGGTATGGATCGTTGGGCAGTGTGGGACCGTGGGTGCGGAATCAGCGACCTCTTCTCGACCGGAACCGCTCAAGGAGGGGGATGCTTTCTACACGCAACTGGGCAAGGCTGCAGTTGAACGGGGCGACAACCACCGCGCGGTTCGGCTTCTCACATCGGCAATCGCCAAGGGGGGGAAGGCGGAAGCGTTCAAATATCGGTCTCAAGCCTATGAACAGTTGGGGAGGCGCGACAAAGCGTCTGCCGACGTGGATCGTTACATTCAGTTGAAGCCTCGGGATCCGTGGGGGTATACCAAGCGGGGAACGTGGTACAATCTGGCATCACAACACGACAAGGCGTTGCCCCAATTTCGTAAGGCGGTGGAACTCGACCCCTCGTACGCGGCGTCTCACTTCGGGTTAGGCGTTGTGTACACGGCACTGGAACGCCACGAGTCCGCGGTGCGCGAATTTCGGAAGGTGCTGGATCTGGAACCCGACAACAATGATGCTGTTCTCAACCTGGGCGTGGCACTCATGCTTTCAGGACGCGCGGCCGAAGCCCGGCGTGAGCTGAACAGGGCCCTCCAGGGGTTGGGGGACCCCAAATGGAAGGACCGAATCGAAGCCTGGATCGCGGCTCTGCCCTCACGGGCCGATGCAGAGGAGCCGCCGATCAATGAGTCCATCGGTCACGGGAATGAACCGAATCCGCCGGCCGATGCGGGCGAAGCCTCCGGCCCAACCCGCAGTGCACGCGTACCGGATGTCGATGAGCACGATAGGGACGGTTATGGCGACCCGAAGGAGTCGGACACGGTTACTCCGGGGGAGCCGGCGGTTCTTGAAGAAGAAGGGGACACTCCCGGCGCCGACGTTCCCGATGAGTCGCCGGACGCGCCCACGGGCGAGGATCCGATCGTCTTGTCGGGTCGATGGAACTCCGAGTACCAAGGCGTCCAGGTTGGACTTGACATCAACCAGGTCGGCGACGTCATTTCAGGGGTCCTGACCTTTGATTCTCCTTTGACCGACAGCCTATCGTTCCCGTTTGACGGAACGTTCGACGGTAAAATCGTGAGGGGCCGCAGTCCCGAGGGACACTCGTTCCAGGGAACCGTATACGGAACCGGCAAGGTGGTCGGCCTGCTTAAGATCGTCAACGGCCCGACCGTTCCCGTGAGTTTTATGGTGCGCCCCCAATAGGAGCCGCGGTAGACCGGACCGACGAGCATGAGCTTGGGAGCCGCGTGGTTCTCACGTACCGCTGCAGCAGGAAAAGGCCGTGCGAAAAGTTGAGGGCCGCGGCCGCTTGTAGACCGCCCTCGCCGCTGCTCGTGTCAAGATGTTGCTCTTGCAGGAAGAATCGCGTCTACTCGTCTTGGAATCAGGTCATGGAAGTCCCGTGAGTTTTGGACTTTCGTCTCCCGATCACGTGACAGACGAGACCGACGGCTATGGTACACAGCGACAGAATCTGGCCCATGGAGAGCCATCCCATGACGATGCCGAAATAGGGATCCGGTTCTCGCACGTAGTCCGTGAGAAAGCGAAACGCCCCGTACCCCATGAGGAAAAAATTGCACACGTCCCCCGGTTGGTGAGATCGTGAACGGACGAGCCACAATATTGCGAAAAGAATCGGCCCTTGCAGCACCGCCTCGTACAACTGAACCGGATGACGGGGCAGCGGTCCTCCATCCGGGAAGACTGTTCCCCACGGCAGCGTGGTCGCGGTGCCGAATGACTCGCAATTGATGAAATTCGCGATCTTGATGAGCATTAAACCGGGCGCGATTCCGAGAAATGTGACATCGGCAAGCTCTTCTATGGGCACGGAGTGTCGGTGGAGAAAGACAAGTCCTCCGATTCCCATTCCGACGAATCCTCCGTGGATGCTCATGCCGCCGTACCAAAACGCAAAGATTTCCCATGGCTTTTCAAAGAAGTAAGGAAGGTTGTACAGGAGAACGTATCCGAGTCGGCCTCCAATTACGGCACCCACCAAACCGTGGACGAAAAGCTCCGGAAGTGCTTGAACCGGAATCGGACCGCGTCTTCTCAGGATCTCGGACCTGGTGATCAAGAGCCACGAGATCGCGGCCGCGCCGTACATGAGACCGTACCAGCTGATCGCCAACGGGCCTAATCGGATGAGAACGGGATCGATAATGGGGCAGTTCAAACAGCAATAGTCCATATGGGCACACCTGGAAGGTGAGGCGGACGCGGTGCATCAACCCGCCCCCAATATCCGTCATTGTCCTCGGGCATTTCTCTGCCGATGCATACTACCCGGCCGGTCGGGCCTGGTCAACGGGTTATCCCGGCGGACGGAAAGGAAACGTGAAAACGTACGATGATGCATTGCGAGCGAGAATGTGGTATCGTGATAACGGCTCATGTCCCTCATGAGATACACCGGGTACCGGCATCGTTTCTGAGCGACCTTTTCGGGGGACTGTGGTGGACGTTGTCTCGGCGACGGACAACATGGCGGGAGGGAGGCAAGGCTCGGCACTTGTTGCGACAAGGGGGTACCACAGAGCGGTTAGAACCGCAACCAAATGGCGATTGCAGGCGCCGGCGCCACGTACGACCTTCGGCCTCGCAAGTACCTTCGTACGACGCAGGGGGGCCATAAGTTGCTTCTGGTTTCCCGGTACTGGGTACAACCAAACCAAAATCCAGGAGCCGGTTCTCGAGGAAATCTTCGCGGTACGACAAGAAAACGAACATTAATACAGATACATGCATACGAGGTGTGAACTCGATGAAGAAGGTCGCCTGAGAATGAGGAAACATTCTCCCGGGTACGTAATCCGACCTCCGAACGGCGGTATGGGGGGTGTCAATTGGGCCGTATGATGTCCAAATCATCCAAGACAACATTACACATATCCGATCGCACCAGTACTCGAGATCTTCTTCGTGCCGATGAAGTGCGTATCCTGACGTTTCCGAGGGATCATGGGAGGCACTCGGAGTACCGGACCGAGTGGTGGTACCTCTCAGGACAGCTCCGTTCCGAGGACGGTTCTGAATGGGGTTATCAGTTCACGATCTTTCGGCGAGCCCTTGAGCGGTGGAGGGATCTTGCCGTCTTGTCTTTGGGAACGTGCAGCAGGTCCATACGAAGACTCAAGACGTTCCAACGCAGCGTTGCAGAAATGCTGGAGCGGCAGAATTGCCGACGCATCAACGTCGATGGGTACGTGGGGCACCTCGCGATCACCAACATCAAGGAACGGCGTTTCGTGTTCTTTCAGAGTGGCGGGAGTTCCCTGTTCAACATCGCACACGCGCGTGACGACTGTTTAAGTGTACGGTTGAAGAGCTGGATTCTTGAAGAAGACTCCGGATCCATTCGTGCGATTGCCGAGCGACAAGGCTCTGCCATTGCACTGAACCTTGTGCCGCTGAAACCTCCGGTCGTCCACGGCCTCAACGGGTTGGCCAGGAAGGGACAAGACGCGGGCCAAGCCTCCTATCACTATTCTCTGACGTCTTTAGAGACGTCCGGTACCTTGAAATGGCGGGGTACCGAACTTCGGGTAACGGGAACGAGCTGGATGGACAGGGAGTTCGGGACCTCCATGTTCCCAAAATCATTAAGGGGTTGGGATTGGTTTGGCCTGACGTTCGACAACAAGGTGGAAATTATGCTCAGTCTCATAAGAGAACTGGACGGCACGATTTCTCGAACCTCGACGGGCACGTTGATACGGCCTGACGGCACGAGCCGGCTTCTCGGTTTCGACGATTTTCACGTTGCGATCACCGACCAGTGGGAGAGCCCATTGACGGGGGCTTGTTATCCCGTGCAGTGGACGGTCGCCGTAAATTCCATCGACTCTCGGTTCACGATACGCGCGCGTATCCGAGAACATGAATTGATTTCAGGCACATCGACGACGATAAATTACTGGGAAGGACCCGTCGATATTTCCGGAACCATGGACGACCGGGCCGTCACCGGAAGGGGCCACGTTGAACTGGTGGGATACTGCGAACCGGCAGGCGGCAAATTCTAGTGTATGCCTATGGTCCAAGCCAAGCCCTTGTTGTGGATGCTTACAGGTCGGAGTCGACTCTCTGACCGGTCTGAAGCAGGTGGTTGACGATCAGATCCAGGAACTCGTCGGCCTCTTCCCTCGTGAAATGACATGCTGCGGCGGAGAGCACCAGATTGAGTTTCCGTCTGAAAAAATAGACAGCGATTATCAAACGCGTGCTTGAGAGCAGCTTATAGCCCAGTCCATGCACCTCGGAAATGCTCAGGTCCCCGGCTTGTACCAGGCATGAATCCGTGCTCGCCTTGCCGTTCCTCACCGTCGGCCAAACTACGCCCATTGCCACCACAGTAAACGATGTCCGGTGTCTCTCCAGGATCCCGTGAAGAATCCTGCTCCTGGTAGGAAACGGGAATAGTCTCAATGAGTTATTGATCTTGTTGATGCCCTTGTAGTACTTGACGTCCAGGTGGTTGCGAAAATAATTGATCCTCGACAGACTAATCGATCGGGCAAGCGAGTGCCGGTTTCGGCGCTCATCGGGATCGGTCCGGAAATAGAGCACACTGTCGGCATTCGAAGAGTCCGGAGCACCGAACCTGCCTCTCATGTTCACCGTCACGGCAGCGGTAACGGTCGACGGCCGTACGTCACGGGCCGCATTCCAATGGTCGACGGCCGTTGCAGTACACGCCACTACATCGTCTATGAGCCACACGCGTCTTGTCGACGATTTACGAGCCACGCGCTCGCTCTCTTCTTCGGACAACACCCTCTTCACGTGGTGCTCGCGAAGATCGAGTGGATTTCCACTTCCTTGGGGAAGCGAGGGCTTGATCCCGAACGGTATCCATGCTTGACGGCACGTGGCCGGGTAGTCTTTCCATACGGTCTTCTTGCCGCGAATCGTGCGCTTGCCGGCGGTCGAAACCGCGTGGGACCGACAGTCCGTAGTCGGCTCGCGACCCGTGGCCAAGGTATGGTATTTGATCATCAAGTGCTTGCCCACTTCCGATGCGATCGCTGCATCACACGCTGCGTGATGGACAACCGACGCGAGTAGGTGCCGATCGCGCGCAACACCGATCAGATGCAATTCAGCCGGCTGTTCGCCGAGCAGGTTCCGTTCCCGGTCGAGATAGGGTTCCAAACATCTCAGCACCAAGTCGAGGCTGTTTGCTTCCCGGTCCGCGTCGGTCGCGTCGTGGAGAATCAACGGGATCTCCAACTCCGGGCGAAAGTCCCACTCGAGATAGTAACGGCCGTGCTCTCTTACCTCCTTCAGGCAAGCCCTCAACAATGGGTAATCGCGGCCGATGCTTCCAATGGCCCGGGTCATGACTCCCGGATCGATCCGTCCCCTCAGATCGATTGTTGCGAGAATGAGATTCTTGGTGTTCTTTCGAGTAGTAAGAGCCAAGGTCTCCGACGGAGGGTCGAGCCTGGAATACTCCATTTCCATGAATTCAATGCCTCACACTTGACCGAATCTTCGTACGAGGGGCGTAGGAACGAAATACATTTCATCCGTAACCACGGATCTCGATATATCGCGCGCAGAAACTCAACTTACGAACCGTGCCTCTTCTTCGGTTCGGTCGACTCGCCGGGCATCATGTGCCGACTCTCCCTCGCCCGCGTCGCCCATGCGCACTCCTGCATACCGTGCGTGCACTCTTGGAACGCACCATGAGCATCCACGGTGCGTCGGCGGACGGATTCCGGTTCCGTATCGGGGCATGGTTCACCTCTGCCGTGCCGGGTGTTGCTTGACCGCACCCAGGGCCTTGCGCGCGGTCGCGCGGACCGCTTCATGGGGATCGAGAGTCAGACGTTTCAGGACCTCTGAGATCGCTTCGTCCTTCACTCCCAGTTTTCCCAATGCATCCACAATCGTAGCTCTCACGCTCGGTTTCTCGCTTTCCAACAACTCTTCGAGGGATCCATCGGCGATCTTGAGTGAAACGATCCGTGAAAGGATCCAATCTATTCTCTTGGCGAGAAACTCCTTGTAATTCTTGTCGTCGTCAGGGCCGGACGAGGGCAATTGAGTGAGACAATAGACGACCCGATCGTTTCCTTTCTCAACAAGGTATCGGGCCACATACGAATCTCCGGGGTACGGGTCGAACTCATCGTACAGCATGGCCTTCAGGGACAGGAAATTCCCCGTTTGAACCGCCCGATCAATCGTCTTGTCCACGGCGATGCTCACGGAGAATTCAATACCGGCCAGGAGCGTGATCCACACGACCAGGACGACGGGCATGCAAAACAACAGGACGGATTTCGCGGGGATCCTGCGCCGCACCCAGATGGCGGTCGTTCCCAGACTCACCAGGATTACAATGCATAGTCCCGCTAGATATACGGCCTCGTCCCGGTGAAGAACCTCGGCTACCAAATTGTTTCGTGGGGGCAAACGTAATGTTTCCAAGGCCCGTGCAGCCGCATCACGGACCCGATCGTCACCGTGTTCCACGAGCTTTGATAAGAGAGGGACCGCAAGGGGTTCACGAACCCTTCCAAGGACCGCGATCGCGCCTGCACGTTCCGCGGAAGTGCCCCCGTTTGCCGACTCCATGAGCGGACTTAGGAGTGCGATGTTGCCGGGATGAAGCTCGATCCGATGCCGAGTAATGGAAGCGAGCGCAATGATCGCAAGGTGCGCGACGGACGTCGACGCCTCCATTCCGGGAACCTGGAGCGAGTCATTATTGTCGAGCCGATCGATCAACTGCAGCACCGCGGATTCCGTCCGCCGGTTTCCCAGTTCCTGAACCGCGTAGGCAACGGCCGTCACGTTCCGAGACGAGAGAAGTGCCATAAGATCGTCAGATCCCATGGCTTTGATGTTCGGGGGGATTTGAACGCGGTCGGATTTTTCCGCGTATAGGGCGATCAGTCGATCTATCAGCGGCAATGCTACGATGGTCGGAATTATGACAAGGCCCGCGATGAGTGCGAGGTACTTCAAGCCCTCTGTTGTTCTCCGCGATTCGGCATCCTGCTCTTGATTCTGTGAAGTGCGAATTCTCTCGGCATCCTGCTTTCTTTCTTCCACGGTCGATGGGTCCCTCGCCTAGCCCCGGAAGGCCGTCACCATGTCGTTGCGAAGCGCGGCCATATGCGACGGTCCTTCAGCACGCGGAACAATCTTTCGTTCCGATTTCAGGCCTGCGCCCGGAACGGTAACGGGGATTGGACTAAACGTAGGCAAACCCACACCTGAACGATGCCGTACTACGGTTTGGACGAAGCTGCCGAATTGTCGCCGATGACTCGTTCAAATGACGGTGCGGGCCGTCACGATCCGCCTCCGCCTCCGCCTCCGCCTCCGCCGCATGCCATCATGAGCAGCGTCAATGCCGGCACGAGCAACAACGCATACCAGAAGAACCTGTCAACGGGAATCTTCGATTCCATCTTTCCTTTCATCAGGCAACCCTCCCTGTTCGATGTTGCACTCTCTGTTGAGGCTGAAGAATTGATCTCGGGTATTCTCCGCTGTTCGATTGCCTTTGCTCGGTTTGTCGTGTTACCGAGAAAAGAGACGCGGTTATGATCCGTGGGGCATGAACTCCCCGCTCATCCCCTGGGTAGAGAGTACTACCACGGATACGCGATTTCAACAAAAAAGTTTGCTCGGCCCGGCGACCGTCTCAATCAAAGGCATCGCGGTCTTTTCCGGAGATCGGAACCGTGCTGAAATTTTTCTCGGTAACTGTGATAGGATTGATCTCTCTGGTTGTCTGCGGTCTCATCAATAAGGGTTCAGCGGTACGAGTGTGCGACACAAGGCCATTCCGGGACACAAGGAGCACGACGCTTGACGTGCGGCACATGTAAGGCGGATTCGGACTACGGGACAGGGAGCGGGGCAAGGTTCGGCGTGAGTACCGCGCTCATCACGTACGTGGTCTTTCTGATCGCAGGACTGATAATTTACCACGACGGATTCGACACCCCCTTTTACTACGACAGTGCGGCCAAGCTCGAGGCAAGAAGGCACTTTTTCGACCAGGGACTCCGTTCCGCGTTACATGTGTTTCCCCAACGCCCGCTCGCGACCCTAAGCTTCTATGTGAATTACCTGGCCGTTGGCACGCAGTCCGGGTACTATCGCGGAGTCAACACGGCCATCCTGGCAGCCGTGGCAGTTGTCGCGGCAGTCCTCCTGTTCAGGATTCTCACGATTCCCGGTGTTTGGAACCGAGGAAGTCCCACTGAGAAGAAAGTCCTTTCCGTTACTCTGGGACTGGTCTATTTGGTTCACCCTTTGCAAGTTTTCGTCACCTTGTACGTGTGGCAAAGGATGACTCTCATGGCCTGCCTGTTCTCTTTGGCGTCCCTGAGTGCGTACGTATCGGCTCGATCCGGTAGGCTCGAACACCGCAATCTCCGTTACGGACTCAGTCTGCTTTTCTTCGCCTGTGCGCTGTTCAGCAAGGAGATCGGCGTCACAATTCCCGTCATACTCATCATCTTCGAGTCGGCCTTTTTTCGCGATCCCTGGAGAAATCGGTGCATCAGGGCGGCCGTATTCGCCGCGATTACGGGCGCCTTGGTCGGGGCTCATTCCCTCCTGCAGCATCCCCACGGCGATATCAACGCAACCGCCGGGATACTCGGCACACTCACAGCCTATTACCAGGAAAGCGGTACAACTCTGGAACGCGTCTTCCTGACCCAGACCCGGGTGTTGTTCTCCTACATTTCGCTGATTCTTGCTCCGTTTCCCAGCAAGGTCCAGCTTATAAGCCCCCAGGTCATTGCCCGTTCACTCGTCGATCCACCCGCAACGTTCCTCTGGATGACCGCGGCCCTTGGGTTGACCGCCGCGGGAGGGATACTCATGAGGCGCAGCCCCCTGAGCGGCGTGGGGATCCTTTTCCTGGTCGTAAACTTCATGGTCGAACCGTTCCTTGCGCCGCAATACGCCTTCTTTGGATACCGCGCGGTTTTCCCCATGTTCGGCGTCCTCCTCATTTCAGCCGACTTGGTTCGGATTCTGCTTGATTCGCTGAAGCAACCTCGGGTGAGAAGATTGGCGAGTGCGGCGATCTGCACGTCGGCCATCGGGTTGGCCGTGTTCCTGGGGCTCGCAACGAACAATAAGGCGCTCATCTGGGCCGACCGGGTTTGGTTCTGGACGGACACGGTGGAACAATTTCCGCGTCTCTCCGAAGGTATGGAGACACGATCCGCGGCACAGGCCTATTCGAATCTTGGATGGGCCTTGTGCGCGGAAGGCAGATATGCGGAAGCACTCGGATACTTGCAACATGCCCGAAATCTCGCGCCGGATCAGGCCGCCATCGCGGCGACGCTCGCGTTTGCATGGGCAAACTCGGGACACCCAAAGGAAGCCGAGCGCTTGTTCGAGAAGGCCATCGAATTGGATCCGAGTTTGGCCTTTGCCCACAAGGAACTGGGGCTCATGCTCCTCAGTCGCGGTAGGCACGACAAGGCCGTCGATCACCTGGAACGAGCATTGAAGCTTGCGCCCTCTGACGCAACCGTTCGACGCGCCCTGAACCGAAGGAACGGTCCTGCTATGAGGTAGCCGGCTTCCCGGTCTCGTCTGTCCGGTCGATGTGCATTATTGGTCCATGACCGGTTCAAGGAGAAACACCGATCCGTCGGGTCCCCACACCCTCGGGAACGGAAATGTTCGGATCACGCGATAACCGGGCAATGTGCCAAGAGTAATGAGATACTTTTCCTCTTCCACCCACCACCAACTCAACCCGGTTTGATGCGGCAATCCCTTCCTGTAACAATGATATCCGTTGAACTCGAACCCCCCGTCCACATGGCATGGGTTGACCTTCATGACGTTCAACACATAGTCATGTGCAGTGGACAGGCTCCGTTTCATCTCAAGAAAATCTCGAGTCCCTGCGACGCTGAAGATAATCAAACAGAGGAGCGGTAGCGCGACCGGAACGATGCTCCCCAGCGATAGCGGAACTTTCTTGGGGGACGGCATGCGTGCAACGACCCAGACGATCAAGAGCGCACAGGGCAGGATCAGGTAACGGTCGTACGGGCCGAGAGGCACGACGATCGCCATATAGACCAGCGCGGTGAGCAGACAGTTGACGGCCAAGAAATCGCTCGAAGGACGCTCCGGCGATCCTTGGCGTCGGATCGCGTTTCGCACCGAATCCGCCGCGAGAGCGATGAACACCCCCACGGCAATCACCGACCAGTACACGATTACCGCGTACACCGACTTGGGCAGCGTAGGGAATCGGTCGATCCCCATGATGTACGTGTCCTTCAGGACGACCGGACCGATACCCAGATCGTAGATCACGTTACCGTTCATAATCACCGGGGGATCTACGATCCCGAACCACAGCAGCAGTTGATACGCGGCCAGGCCGGCCGTGAGCGTCGCGACGCACAGTCGGAACCTCCCGGAGGACCATAGACCGCCATATCGTACGGCCAATATGGGTGAGATGAGAACACACGCGTACCCGAGCGTCGATACGAGGATGTGTCGTGACAAGAATTCTACGTATTGGCGTGCATCCATTGAGTATGCATACATCACGGCATTGTGCAGCATGCTGTGCTCGAGGATCGACGTGCTTCCCAGCCAATGCAGAAGGACTTCGTAGCCGATCCAAGGTGCGACGACGATGCCCAATGCCGCGATGACCATCTTGAATCGTCCCAGCTCCGTGCCCTTGGGATGCATGAAGCATGTCGCGACAAAGCCGACCGCGAGAACGAGGCCCAACTGACGAGTCAGCGTTGCCGCAAGCGCAAACGCCAACCCCAGGGCAACGATCCGTGTGTTGCTCCTTTGGACCCCAAGGTGGAAGAAGAACACGGACACAAGGGCAAAACCTGTAAAGGTAATGTCGGTCATGAACGAGAAGCATTGGGAGAGAAACAGAGGATTGAACACGAGGGTCAAAGTTCCCAGCAGACTTAAGCCGGCCGATGCGCCGCAGCGAAGAAGCATGAGAAACAGGACGATGGATGCGAGGATTCCCAGCGTGAGGACCGATACCCGCAAGACGGTGAGAGAAAAGCCGGCCGCCTTGACGAACGCGAGACCCCACAGAAGGTGGGTGACGAGTGCCGGTCCGCCGGGAGCGTGCAAGGGGCCGTGCCCCGTGGTTTCCAGACCTCCCGAATGCATGAGCGACTCGAGCGACCGGACATACGCCCAGTCGTCGTTCACCATGAATTCCCCGACCGGATTGATGATGACGATGATCCCGGCCCAGATGCCGAGAAGAGCGGCTACGCATACCCACCGCGCTCGACCGTGGGGTGTCCGCCCGGTCTTCGCGATCTTCGGACTGCCGGAAAACGAGATCCACGGCACGAGTCAGCCCCTCCGTCTCCAGGAACGGGTATCCGAGGTTAATGGGGCGGCGCGATCGGCCGTTGCAGGCCTAACGCCTCGATGAAAGGCCCGGCGGTTCACCGTCAAATCCTCGCCGCTACAGCCTGCCGACGGCCCGAAACTCGTCTCGATAGGCCCGTCGACGAGGCCCATGTCAGCGAGTTGTGGATTCGACGGTCAATCGACCGTCTTTCCTTGAAAGAGTGAGAGTCGTCACCTTTTCCGCCCGGACTTGAATATTATCGACCATCTTCTCGGATTGGGGAACGGGCAAATCACGCGGCAGCCAGAGTGAGTAAAGCCCCGGGGGCAATTTCATGGGTTCTCCCACAACCGCCTTCTTTACGCCGCCTTCCCCCGAGATTTCCAGGGTCACCGGCTTGGGTGCCTGCAGAACCGACGCGTATCGTGCCGGCAGGTCCTTCACATCCGCAGGGAGCGCCACGTCCAGGAAAGTCCCCTTGGTTTCCCCACACAGTTCGGCAAACGTCTCCCTGTTTGGCGGTTCCATCCCCAACGCGATCACATCCACATGACCGATTTTGTGCGTTTTTTGTCTCTCGAGAATCTTCGACGCGGCCGAAGACCGACATCCTCCCTCACCGTCGGTAAAAAGCACAATCCTCGGGACGAGTTCTTGACCCTCGAAAAAATCCCGCTTACTCGAACTCACCACCGCGGCGCACAAGTCCCCTTGTCCGCGGACAGGCATGAGCTTTCCGACGTGCTCGACCAGGCCGTCGAATGGAGCTCCCGCCCACCCGTAGATCGGTTTGCTGACAGTCAGGGGAACCTCGTGAGCCCCCATTTTCAGGGATATCTCATCGGTGAAGGCCCGTACCGCGATCCGGGAGTGGGGCGGCAATACCTCGGAGATGTGCTTCACAAGCTCTCGTGCCGCGTCTAATCGACTCTCGGGCCACGATTCGGTCCGACGTGCCATGGTCCCGGAATTGTCCACGATCAGGGCCATCCGCCACTTCTCCCGCCCCACATCGAGATTGTGCAGCTCGATCACGAGTACCCCCGGGAGGACGGGAGGGGGAGGGGAGGCTGTCGACTCCGGGGGGTCCTTGGCCGCGTTCTTTTCGTCCGCGTCGGAGAATGCAGAGATTATGGGAATTCTTTCAAGGTACGGAGCGAATTCAAACTTGTCGGGGGCCAATGCGGGATGGGTTCCAACGATCACGCCGACGATCACCGCACCAACCGTTCCTGCCGTCGGAAAGGCCAAGGCCCTCAAGCGCCTCGTTTTCTGTTCCGTGGTTTGTTCCGAAGGTTTCGGTATGAGCCCTACGAGAACATGGAAAAACCAGCAGAGCTGGGCGTGGAGCATGGTGTCCGTGGTGAAGGAGTGCAACAGACTGCCGGTGACGGCCACCAGGAGGACAAGCGGATGAAAATACATGTCCGGAGGCGGGCGCTCCACACTTCGTACCAATCGGAACAGGAGGAACGAGAGGGCGCCGACGTAGATCAACGTGAACGGGAACCCGCAGCCTGTCAAGAGGGCCAAGAAGGTGTTTTCCGGCGTCACCAGCTCGGCCGTCTGACGACGAAACTCCTGCTTGGTAAGGTGCGGATGCCACGGATCGTAGTCGTCCACCAGGTGCTCCCGGGGAGCTCGGAGTCCGACCCCGAGCAATGGATGGTTCTTGGCCACATGCCAGGAGAACGGATAGGACTCGACTCGGTAGACCTGATACCTGGGGTGGGAAAAGTTTTCCGCCGCGGAGTAATGTACAAAGTGAGCCGCGGCCGCAACGAGTAAAGCCAGCAACACGAGAGCAAGGCCCACGGCGCGGGCCCCTTTCACTGCAAAAACTACCACTGCGACAACCACCGGAGCGAGCAGGACCGCGGAAGCGATGGCACCGGCAGTCGCGCAGAAGAACAGCACTACGGCGGTGAGAACGAGAAGAATCAGTCCGATGGTTGCCTGCAGTATGCGTTTCGAGCCGATCAAGGCCAATGGTGCGAACACCAGAAGCAGAAGCATGTGCGCGAGAGGGTGGGGATTCGTGTAAAGGATGGAGAAAAGTGCGACGGGTGTTCCGGATATGGCCTGACCGATAAGACTCAAAGCGATCAAAGCCGCGAGTATGGCGATGCACAACCATACGAACGCCTTCTGTCTCGAGGCGGTGTCGAGCAATATCCTTGCGCACCAGAAACCGCCGAGACCCGTGGACGCGAGGACAAATGCACGCGAGGACGAACTCATCGGGATCGAACTGTGCAAACCGCTCGCGATTGCGGTCCCGAGCAGCGCCAATGAGACCGCGATCTCGATGGAACCTGCCCGGACACGACCGTGCCGCACCGTGAGCATGGCGGCCAGGAAAGCCAAGGAAGCAAGGATCCCGAAATAAAGGTTTGTCTTCTCACCCGAGATCACGGTGAAATGCCATTGCGATAACGCGAGCGTCACGCAGACAGCGCAAAAGAAAACCCACGCAAGCGCTTGACCCGTGGACTTGTTGTGATGAGTATCTCGAATCTCCATACGGTGTCCTGACCCGCCCGCATGAAATATGAGGTGAGGCGAGTGTGCTCCGCAGTCCTGACTGCTCAGAAGTTCACGGTCCGCGAGCCTGAGGAATCACGATTTCCCGATGACGGCGCCGTTGGTTTGTGGTTACACTATGCGCGGCGATACGGTCAAGCTCTATCAGCAGCGTTAAGTCTTCGTGGGCCTGAGCGGTGAAGACGGGCTTTACCGTCGAGGAGACAAAAACGCGGTCATGACGAAATTGCCACTGGAAGTTTCCACTTCCACTGATTAGATTGTTCTTATGACCGGAGGACTCCGTGATCGTTAATGGTCAATGAACATCCGGTCACCGAATCTGAAGGGAGGGACTACCATGAGTGAAAAGCCGGATCTGTCCGAACTCTTGAAGCGAAAATTCGAGCCGGTGAGCGGCTGGAAACCCGCGACGACGGCTGCACGGCCCATGAGCAGCGTCAAGGGCATCGTAAGTGCCCTGGAAAGGACGTTGCAGACCGTGGAACAGAATCTCGGGCCGTTTTCAGATGAGGCCAAGGCCAAGATGCGGGAAGTGGTCGGTACGGTGGGGCAGGTCGCCGATAAGTCCGGCACCGAAGCGAGGACCGCGCTGTCCAAAGCACTGGCGGTCTTGGCCGAGAGGATCAAGCCCTGATTGTCTGCCGGCATGAACCTGAAAGGGGAACTAAACCGGACAATGATCGGAACCCGGCTGCACGCGATTCTCGTCGCGCGGAACATGACATGTCGACGCTCGGCGCATGCGTTCCCATGCGCCGGGGCGTCAGGGCCGGCGGTGTGGTTGCCCGCTTGTCGGTCCCGGCTCCTTGAAAGGCTGCAAGTCTCTGCGTATTTGCTTGACATCATCAATAAAATCAAATATAAATACGTAAAAAAGAGAAGCTGGTGTGATCATGATTCGCAGCATACTCATTATACTTGTTATTGTCGTTATGGCTCAACCGGCCACGGCTCACGGCTTCGGGCTGTTGCGGTGGGCATGGGACGGTCTCAGCAACCAGCTCGGACTGGACCGCGGACCGGTGCCGAAGATAATTCCGAAGATCCATCATCCAAAGTATGACCCGCGGACCAACCGCGATCCCCTCAATGCGCGGGTCCCGCCTTTCTATATTCAAGCTGAAGGGTTTTAGTCGCAGGAGACAATAGGCGAAATGAGAAGCGCCGGTTCTTACCCCTGCCATGGCTTCGCAGGGACGCCGGTGCTGCCGGAGGCAGGGAGGGATTGTCCTGTAGTGACGCGCCTTGAATTTCGCGGTGATCCTAACCCGGTTTCTCAACGCGCCCACCGGTCGCTCGTGTCATTGCGAGGAGCACAGTGCCGCGCAGAACGCGGGAAAGCAATCTCGATGCTTCATGAATGGCCGAGATTGCCGTGCCCTCCCGTAGGGGCGGCCCCCTGTGGCCGCCCAGGGTAGGCACTGGGGCCTACCCCTACCGGCAATGACAAACGTCAAGGCGTCCGTAGTATTCAAGGAGCGACACTATAATTCCCGATCAACCGGTTGCTCCAGTGATTTTTCTCAGTAGGTATAGACGTACTCCAGGAAGATTCCCGACCAGACGATATCCAATTCAAAGGCCTTGTCCTTGCGAAGATCGATCGTAGTGTAACGCCACCCCCCGCGCAACGCGGAAGTGCCCGTAACGGTTTCAGGGCCCTTCAATCCTCCCGATGCTTCGAACTCGGTGATTCTGCTGTTCTCCGTGATGGGCCATCGCACGCGGGTTTCGCACGTCAACGCAAGCCCCCCATGACCAAAAGGATTATACGCCGCGTGGACGCCCGCCGTTGCCGGCCTGTCCCATTCCACGTGTATCGCGGTCATGCCGGGAGGCGCCGCGTTGAGCACCGGGTGGTCCCAATTGATGTCGCAATTCGCTCCAAAACGAAAGGTGGGCGTGTGATAAAGATCCAGATCGAGCCCCATCCTATAGTTCGGCCAGCTCAAGTTTCCGTTGCCGGACTTGAACGTCGTCAGCCACTCGTCGTAATGAGCCCGAAACGAATATCGACCCGCTTGCGCCCGAGCCGTTACCTCGATCAACGCGCCTTCATCGTTGAAGCCCAGGTCCGTGTGCAGGTCCGTGGAAAACCCCAGCACCGGGTTACTGAACCGCTGCTTCTGGGAGTAAAGGTAGAGCGCCCGGGCTCGGACTTCTCCGTGAAACGTGGGAGGAAAGACCAGCGGCATCCCTGGATTGGCCGCACCGGGGAAATCCGCATTGAGCAGGTTGCCCACGAGCGGTATGGATGAAAGCAGCCGGGAAGTCGGACCGGCCATCGTAAGCCACGATTGAGCCTGCGCCGATGTCGTTGTAAGGACGATGAGGGAAAGGACCGCGACAAGAGAAGCGAAAACTGATCTCGGTATCCTGTTGTGAGACATGACAACCTGAACGCACGATAACTAAAAGATTACATTAAAAAACAGGTATATCATACTAAAAAGAGACAAAAAAATCAACAAAATTGTCCCCGCGACGCGGAGTCGGGCTCCCGATAAGACTTCATCGGCCCGGCAAGAAAACGGGACGAACGGAGGCTGACGCTCGGAATGGCGAGCAGGCCGTCACAATCGGCCGGCCAAGGCATGGGCGTATCCGGTGAGTTCGACGTATCCCTTGCCCGAAACGGGACGCCCATCGAGCGACCCGTGAGCCTTGACCGCGCCTTCCCAATAGATGATGCCGGTTGAGCGTTCCGCGATGAATTCCTGGTCATGGAGCAGAGGTACAATAGTAAGCGTGATCTTCTTGGAAGGAATTTCTATTGTCCATTTGGACGGATAGGTTGCGTGCGTGCGAGGACTGGTCCAGGTTTGTTCCGCCGTGACGGTAATCCGCCGGCCTTCCAGGTCCACTGCATGGCCTCGGTCCGTGACAAAAGTCCCGAACGGTCGCTCATGGGAACCGTCACGCTTTCTCAAACGAAACACCATAAGTTCCGATCCGTCGTCCAACTGCAAACTAAACCAGTCCCAGCCCGCCTGATCTTCCCGCAGTAGTGACGATCCGAATTCATGATCCATCCATGCCGATCCCCGCACCTTGTGCGAAGTTCCGTCGAAGGTCACGGTTCCCGAAGCCTCGAGCCTCGTGAACGAGTAATAATAGGAAGCCTGTCGGTGCGTATCGCCCTTGCGGCTGTAACCTCGGTCTCCGTGCAAGACGACGGGCTTGAGGGGCTTGAGCGTGAGTTCCAAAGCATAGCCGTCCTGGCGTGCCTTGACGTGAATCTCGTCGCCCTTCCGTCGAGCGCTCCAATCCTTTACCCTCACGTTCAAGTCGGCAAGATCGGCCTGTGCGAGGCCCGGGCCCTCGCGGGAAAGCAGTTCGGCATGATGGAATTTCTTTCCGGTCACATCCGTGAGAGCGAAATGTGCGGGATAAAGGTCTCTCACGGCCCACGCTGATTTCCTTTCGGCAGGCTCCTTGACCATGCCGCGGCGAAAGAACGTGAGTTGAAATCCCCACTCTCGCCGGTCCGAGGTCAGGTTTCCGGTGAAGTACCACCACTCCGTTTGGAACTCGGGATGCTTGCCGTGGTCCCGTGGAAAGGTGAGCGTTCTCCCGGGCCGAGCATCTTCAAAGTCTGTCTTCCCGGCCCAAGAGAATGCCGCAGCGAGGACGACAACCGTCAGAACCGTTAACCACGTTCGGATCACAGCCTGCTCCCTATTTCGTATTTGGTTAAGATGCAGTATACCAACAGGCACATTGGTTCGTCACGAATGAATCCTTGGGTTGCGCGCGAGGCGATGGAAGGGTCGTGAAAGCAGGTATACACAAAGAAACGCATGTGCTCGTCGCCGGGCCGGAGGCGAAATCGTGGGTGAGCTGAGATTTGTCCATGCGGCGGATCTGCACCTGGGCAGGCTGTTTTCGGGTCTCGAGCGTACTACCCCGGAGCTTGGTCGGATCTTCAGGCGTGCGCACTCCGAGTCCTGGGAAAGGATCGTGAGAGAGGCCGTGGCCCGTAAGGTCGACTTCGTCACGTTGGCCGGGGACGTGTTTGACGCGTCCAATCCGGGCGTGCGAGCCCGAGTCGATTACCGGGACGGAGTCAACCGCCTCCATGAAGCCGGCATTCCGGTCTTTGTCGTGCTCGGAAACCACGATCCGCTTGCAACATTTCCCGAGTCTTTGCGAAACCTTTCAGGCCAACACCTCTTCGGCACGGAACCTGAGGGCATCAGGCCGTCCTCGGTGGAATACACGGACGGAGTCATGGTGTTCGGGGTCAGTTTTCCCAAGACGGTCGTCAGAGACAACCTGGTGAACAAGTTCCGACGGGACCCCGGTCTGGATCTGGCGATTGGACTGGTTCATGCCAATGTTTCGGGCATGGGCGGTCACCGCAACTATGCCCCTTGCACCATGGACGATCTACGCGCCGCCGGGATGGACGTATGGTGTCTTGGGCACGTTCACTCCCGGACGGTTCTCAGTCGCAATCCTCTGGTTCTCTATCCGGGGGCTTCTCAGGGTGCGCACATCAATGAACCGGGACCTCACGGATGCGATCTGGTGACCGTGAATCACGGGGGCATGATTGGAACCGAATTTCTTCCCGTCGCACCGGTACGGTGGGAATCCGTGCATGTGGATGTGACCGGGTTCAAATCCGTCGAGGACGTGATGGATGCCGTGGAAGCGGGGAGTTCCAACCTTGCGGACCGGGACGAATCGGTGCGAGCGATCGTGGTACGTTTCAACCTGGTGGGCCGCGGAGCACCGGAAGTGATGCGTGAATTGGAGAACCGGGACGAGCTGTCGGACATCCTGTCCGACCGGCTCTCTGTTCTTCCCGTGCCCGTCTTTCCGGAATCCGTTCGGGACATGACCTTGCCTTGGATCGACCTCGAATCGGCCATGGACGAGGACGGCTTCCTGGCGGATTTTCTGAAACTGTGCTCCGAGACGGCTGACGACCCTGTTGCGTTGCAGCACCTGATCGAGCAGGTGCAACGGGAACTCCTCACAAAGGTGAGTCCGGGTTACCTGAGTCAGGACCTGAAGCTCCGCGCCGCCGCCGAAAGCGATTGCGTTTGGCGGAATCTACTCGACCATGCGCGCAACCTCACGGTGAAGGCGTTCACGGATCCGACAACGGACGCGACCGAGTGACACGTTGGTGTCATGTCCGCTCTCGGCTCATGCTTCTTATTCGAATGCGTCAAGCACAGACTTGACCCCACTCCCCAGTGAGGCACAAGACATGAGCAAAATCACACGGATCGAACTGTACCACGTGGCGATTCCCCTTCCGACGACCTTCTATCCCAGTTGGATTCCCGGATTTCCCCAGACCGAGAACAGGTTTACCCTGATCAAAGTGATCACCGACGACGGTGTAGAGGGCTACAGCGCGGGCCCGGCCATGGGCCGGGAGCGGGCCGGCATTGGAGAACTCCTGGGTCCGTATTTGATCGGAGAGGAGGCCACGGACATCGCGCTTATTCAGCAGAGACTGCGTGAGGTCTCGTATCTCGGATGGCGGAATTACTGGATTGAACCGGCGTTCTGGGACATCAAGGGCAAGATCGAGGGTAAGCCGGTCTGCGAGCTTCTTGGCGGTAAGCCGTGCAAGGTGACGCTCTACGCGTCCACGGGTGAAGTGAAGACGGTCCCAGATCGGATACAGGAGGCCGAGGCCAGGTATGAAGAAGGTTTTCGCTCCATCAAACTGAGAGTTCACGACTTCGACGAGGCCGTGGACATCGGACACGTGGTCGAGACGGCTAAGGCATTGGGCCACAAGATGAAGATAGGCGTGGATGCGAATCAGGGGTGGAGAGTCACGGTCATCGGAGACGCCCCTTTATGGGACCTGGAGAGGGCGAAGCGGTTCGCGGACGCGTGCGCGGACGCGGGAATCTCTTGGCTTGAGGAACCTTTGCCCATGGACGCGTATACGGACCTGAGCGAGCTGACCGCATACAGCCGGGTGCCCATCTCGGGTGGAGAGCTTCACACCTCGGGTCTTGCAGAACTCAGGCTAATGATTCAGTGGCGGTGCTACGATATCTTCCAACCGGATGCCGTCTTCGCCGGAGGAATCGCTCAGACCTTCGAAGTGGCGAAGCTTTGCCGTGAACACGGCTTGCAGTACAGTCCGCATACCTGGACCAACGGCATCGGGTTCGCGATCAACCTGCAATTGATGGCTGCAAGCGGCTTTGCCGACCAGAAGGACCTGGAGTACCCTTTGAATCCACCCGGCTGGACCGTGGAAGCGCGAGACGGGATACTTGCCGCCCCGTTTGTCCACGACAAGGGGACGATCAATACGCCCGCTGCTCCGGGGCTGGGGATTGCCATAGACCCCGGAGCCCTCCGCAAGTTCGGCAAACGATTCTTTGTCATGGATCGCAAGCGGTTAATTTGGTACTCGATACGAAACCGGGGGATCAAGGTGTCCTTGGAGATCGATCGCGTGAAAAAGGAAAAGGCCCGAAAGGCTTCGACGGAGCATCCGTGATGGTCCACGTTACGGTCGTTGAGCCGGCTTGAGAAGCGTGATTGGTTCCGTCGACGAAGGGGGGCCGGGGAGGAACGTGGACACGAGCCGGCGTTGCCTAAGAAGAGTCAAGCACAGACTTGACCCCCAACCCCCAACTGAACGTGGAGGCACTTGACTAGACTCAGCTACTTGACGTCACGGTCATATTGGTTTATTTAGTCAAGTATGAAGGCGCCATCTGAACGGCAAGCACTGCAAATGATCTCCCAACGTCTCGCGGAGCTGCTCGACGTGGACCGGCTTGAGGTTTGTCTGGATGCGGACGATCCCATAAGTCACACTGATCGGGTATTGCGGGCCGGATCTCTTGTGTTCGTCGTCGAATGGAAAGGCTCCGGCCGCTCGGCCGCGATCTCCGCTGCCATGGAACAGGTGCGCAACCGCGCCAAAGGCATCGATGGGGTTGTCGTCCCCTTAGTGGCCGTTCCCTTCATGGGTGAGGTCGGACGGAGGCGGTGTGCGGATGCCGGAGTCTCCTGGATGGACCTGTCCGGTAATTCTCGAATCTTCGCCCCGGGACTTCGTGTCCTCATCGAGGGCAAACCCAATCGGTATAAGCAACGCGGACGCCCGTCCACCGTGTTTGCTCCCAAAAGCTCGCGCATCCCGAGGTGGTTGCTCATGCATGCCACTCAACCCTTGAGCCGGCGAGAGATTGCTCGGGCCACCGGCATGGACGAAGGGTACACAAGCAGAATCGTTAGTAGGTTAGAAGATGACGGGTTGGTCGTTGGAGACGACAACGGAACCATCAGACCGAGAGACCCCGACCTGCTGCTCGATGCTTGGCGCGAGGCTTACGACTTCTCGAAGCACCATTTGATTAGAGGCCACGTAGCAGCGCGGGCCGGGGACGCATTGTTGCGGCAACTGGCGGACGTCCTCAATCATGGTCCTGTGTCGTACGCCGCAACCGGTCTGGCTGCAGCCTGGTTACTAGACCATTTTGTCGGATTTCGCCTCGCGACGCTGTATCTGGCCGAAGAGCCATCAACCGAGCTGCTGTCGGCTCTCTCGTTCCGAAGCGAGGCTCGTGGAGCTAACGTTTGGCTGGTCATTCCAAACGACGAGGGTGTGTTTCACGGCGCGACGAAACTCGGCGGAATTCGCTGTGTTCATCCGGTTCAGGCCTATCTCGACCTTGGAGCACATACGGAGCGTGCGGAGGAGGCTGCGCAGAAGTTGCGCTCCGAGCACTTGAGATGGAAAACCGATGGCTGACAAACCCACCACCGGCGCGGGCTACAGGAGCGAGCAAGTCGAATTGGTGCGGGCGACCTGCCTCTACGTCGCCACCAAGCTTGGTGACCTCATGGATGATCTGGTCATTGTCGGGGGCTTGGTTCCAACACTACTGATCGAGCAAGGTAGCTTGCACGCCGGGGCGGATGCGCATGTGGGAACCATGGACCTGGATGTCGGGCTTGGTCTCGCACTGTTGGACGAGGAGCGATACCGCACACTGACAGAGCGGCTGCGCAGTGCCGGCTTCGAGCAGGATTTCAACGAGGATGGCAATCCCACGAGACAGCGTTGGAAGATCGAAAAGCAGGCGAAGGTTACCATCGACTTCTTGATCCAGCCGAGCCTCGCCGGCGACCGAGGTGGTAGGCTGAGAAACATCGAGACGGACTTCGCAGCACTTATCACGCCCGGGCTCCATCTGGCTTTCCTGGACCGTGAACGGATCACTCTTTCAGGCAGGAACATCTTGGGAGAGCAGGCGACGAGAGACGTCTGGGTGTGCGGACCGGGAGCGTACGTGGTTCTCAAGTCCCTCGCCTTCCGGAACCGCGGAGAGAACAAAGACGCATATGATCTATACTACCTGGTACGCTACTACGGGAAAGCGATCGAGAACGTCGCCTCCCGTCTCAAGCCGCTCCTCGCTGACCCGGTCGTCCAACGGTCAATCAACTTCTTGAAGGAGGACTTTCAGGATCACAACGGAGTCGGGCCTCGACGAGTCGCTGAGTTCATCCTGGGCACTTCCGACGACGAAATACAGGCCGATGTCGTGGGATTTATCGCGCGGCTGCTTGATCTTTGCCGGTAGGGATGTGAATGTACCGGTCCTTTCAGGCTATGTCTTCAGTCGACTGTTCATCGTTCCGGGCTTTGGAAAGGGATCGCCATTCCGCGGATTCCAGCCGGCCCAAGGGCGGGCGTCGCGGTTGGTCAACAGCGAAGTGCCAACAGTGCACAGGATTTGGCGGAGCACGATCACCCCCAGATCAGAGAGTCTTTTCAAAACGAGCCTTGATTCCAGCTTTCTTGCTCTGCTCGGTAATGTAGAATTCTGCAGGCTGATTGTCGGCCGTCTTGGGGGGAATCTTGCTCGGGTTGACGACGACAGCCTCGCGTGGGTCCCCATCCAACAATGCGACCCAGCGGTCGCCGCTGCGTTTCAGGGAGCCGTTGCGAGTTTGCCCCTTTTGAACTGGCCTAACCGCTTTAGGGGTAGCTTCTGAAAGTTTCCTTGAAGTGGTTGTTTCTCGACTAACCCTTGCGGAACGTGTCTTGACGGAACTTGGTGCCTGTTGTGAAGCGCGCTTTGACCTGCACTGTGTTACGTTGGCGACATCAGCGAGGTTGAGTAATGAAGTGTGACTGTGACGAGTTTGTCTCTCCGAACAGTTCGGTTTCCTCCGTGTGCCTGAGAGACCTTCGCGTATTCCATGGGGTCGGCGATAGCGATTTCAAGAGATTCGGCAGTATCGGCGTACGAAAGGTCTTTTGTCCGGGAGAGGCTCTCTTCGTTCAGGGAGACCCGGTCCATGAGGTATTTGCGGTCAAGTCAGGCAGGATCCGCCTGAGTAAGGTCCTTGAGGACGGAACGGAAATCACCCTGGACTATCGGAAAGCAGGGGATCTGGTGGGTGAGGAGGCGTTTTCCCATAGCGTCAACTATCCCCTCACCGCGTGGGCCATGGAAGAGACCATGACTTGCGGTTTTCGCGTGCGCGATTTCAACCGTTTGATCCTTGACAATCCGGACCTTGGACTCAAGCTGATCGGGAACATGAGCAGCAGGATACAATCTTTGAATGCCCGGTTGGAGACCGCTTCGGCAGGCAATCTGGAAGACCGCGTATTCCGGATTCTGTCCACCATCGCATCGGAACACGGCCGGAAGACCTCAAAGGGCTACTCCATAGCTTTTCCGTTGACTCACGAGGAACTGAGCTATCTGGTTGGCGCGCATCGTGTCAGCGTCACAAGAGCTTTGAAAAGACTTCGGGAGGTCGGAAAGGTCGTTAAGGAGGATAACCGGTTCATTGTGCCGGTTCTCGTAGCTCAGGAATAGGGGGGACTTCAAGATGCCTCTGGGCACGGCTCCGGGCAGCACCGGCCTCCGTGCCGGTATTTCTCATTGCCAGGCTCCGCCTCCTCTTGAGAACGGCGAATCCGTTACTCATCGGGAACTCACCGCGAGCGAGGCATATGATGGAATCCTGATGCGGACTTTTTCTCCTTCGAGATTTTTTTCTTTGAATTGTAGCTTCGGCTACAACGTCATTTCATTTGGTTGCGTATCCTTTTCGAAAGCACCATGGAAGGAAACGCACGCGGTCGACTCCCCGCTCAACGTCGGACCGGCCGTACCAAGGAAATGAACGCCCTGAACAAATGGAAGGAGGAACACATGTCCGTATCGTATCCGCCAATCGGAAACAAGGTTGTGGCAAAGGTGATCGACAAGAAGTCGGACTGCACCATCGGGATGCAGATCGGAGACGAATTCGAACTGAGCACCCACAGATGTGGTGATTTTTGCGGCTTATTCTACCAGCAACTTGCCGGCTGGGTGAAGACACTACAGTTTGGCGGTACCGTGCCGTTTTTCCCTGATCCCGACACCCAGGTGTGGGAGTGTCCCAATCCCAACAACAAGGTCAAGGTCGAGATCAAGAGGGTCAAGTGACCTCATGAAAAGGACCGCAGCGTTTCCTTCCAAACGCTTCGAGATCTCTTTGCTTGACCCCCCAACCAGGATCGGGATCGCGCGGTGGTGCTGCGGATTCTCAGGGACGGTCGGTGCATCTGAATCATGAATCTTTCTTGCGCTCCGCCTCTTCACGATAGGCCAGGTACCGCATGGTGTACTCTCGCGGATTTTGAGGGGGATCGACGATTCGTTCGCGTCGTCGCAATACCAGCGACTCAGACGGGCATTTGTACGCGCACACGCCGCACCCGATGCACGCATCGGCATCCAACACGGCTGCCTTGCCCTTCTTGTTCCAAGCTTGGGGAGTCGATTCCAAGGTGAGTGCATTCATGGGACATCGCTTCACGCACAAGCCGCAGCCTTGGCATGTTTCAGTGGTGACGTGCACGACGTAGTTGGATGGATCGAGGCTCCTGGAGTGCTTCAGTACGTGGTACGCCTCAAAGAAGACACAGCAACAGCTGCAGCAATTGCAAATGCTGTCCACACCGTCAACCCAGTTCGAGATGGCGTGCACGAGTCCTTCTTCCGCACACTCCCGGAGGATCTCTTGTGCCTCATCCCCATCGATGGGCCTTCCCATGTCGTGGTCCACCATGTACCGGGCAAGACTGCCGAAATGGAGACACACCTCCGTGGAATGTGTGCAGCTCTCCGCTTCCGGGTCCAGGTGTTTTCGGTGCCTGCACGGGCATGTCGCGACGCAGATCTCCCGTTGCCCGGCAAGGAAGTTGATCGCGTCCTCGTAGGGAAGGATTTGGCGAGGATCTTCAATGGTCTTGTTGATCGGCAGAACCCGCAATCCCTTTTCAGGCACCTCTGCATATTGGTCGTAGAGCCCGGTCCGAAAGTATCGATTGATTCGGTTGGCGAACTCGGACCCGGGATCGTCTTCACGACCCGCCCAGAACGGGGCCCTTAACAGAGAGAAATACGAGTCGTTGAGTCTGTAACGAACCGAAGTGCCTCGAGTGCTCCGGAACACCAGTCCCTTTGCACAGAGAACCGCCAATTCCGCTTCCAACGCGTGCGCATCGATACCCTTGGCCTGGGAAAGGTCCTCAAGGCTCCGGCCGGAAAACGGCATTCCAATCATGAGTTCGGCTTCCCGAGGGGTGCACCTGGACCTGATGATTGGGATCAAATCATCCGATTCCGGCAGATCCCACCAGGATTTTCTGAGCCAGTCCACCAGGCTCTCGTATACGCGATTCGGATTCATGGTTCATTCCTTGCAAGGCGTATCGGGACACGCGGTCCCGAGGCAAGATCTCGGTAAGCGTTCGGGCAGGGCCAGGGTATCATATCGCGTCGTGGTGCAAAAGTCCTGCGGCACGTCATTGCCGTGCCCGGAGGACGCCTGGGTGATCCCGTGACCGTGTCCGGTGCTTGACAACGTCCTGTGGTGCACGTAAACTCGTTTTCCTGTTTGATCTGCAATCGAGCGGTGTGCGGGCGTGAGCCCGAGAACCGGCAAGAAGAGAACCGCAGGAAAGGATTCATGCGAGACATCTGGAAAGCCGCGGTGGAAGAGTGTGAACAGAATCGGGACTTCGTCCTGGCAACGATGCTCGCCGTGGAAGGGTCTTCTCCACGTCATGTGGGAACGAGGTTCATGATTCGCAAAGACGGCGCCATTGTGGGAACCATCGGCGGCGGACTTCTTGAAGCCACGGTTCAGGAGTTCGCAGTTCAGGCGCTTGGGGAGAGAAAATCGCATCGCGCCCAGTTTTCTTTCACCGGGCATGACGCTCACCAATCGGCACAGATGATCTGCGGCGGGCGGGTGGAGGTCCTGGTGGAGTTCGTGGAGGCATCCGACCCGTCGGCTCGTGAGCTGTTCGGTCGTCTGCTGGACATGACGAGGAATAGACGGACGGGTTACCTTCTCACGAGCGTGGATATGGGCATCGGAGGCGAACGATCGGGAACCGTGGCCCACCTGCTGCTGGACGAGCGCGGGAACCGTACCGGCGGATTCCCAGGTGACGGCGAAGCTCTGGAAGTGAAGCCTCCGGAGCGTCTTCTGAAGCCGGCTCAACTACTCGATGTTCCCGGCCGGGAATACCCGGTGTTTCTTGAGTGGATACATCCCCGTGGAACGGTCTATATCTTCGGCGCAGGGCATGTGGGGGTCTGTGTGGCTCATTTGGCCTCCTATGTGGATTTCAGAGTGGTGGTGGTCGACGATCGGGCGCAGTTTGCCGATCGAGAAAAGATTCCCGACGCCGATGAGGTCATTGTGGTCGAATCGTTCGATGATTTTTTTGCCGCCGACGAGCTCGATGAGGACAGTTATGCGGTGATCGTCACCCGGGGCCATGCCCACGACAAGACGGTACTCGGCAAGACCCTTCGCACAAGGGCCGGGTACGTCGGAATGATCGGATCGAGGCGGAAGACCGCTTTGATATACCAAGCCCTCCTTATGGAAGGCTTTTCCCGGGACGACCTGCAACGGGTTCATTCGCCCATAGGTCTCCCCATTGGCGGAGAGACCCCTCAAGAGATCGGGGTGTCCATCGTCGCGGAAATGATACAAGTGCGGAACCGGAAGGATATGATCCAAGGAAGAGAAGGATAGTATCGGATCGGGTACCTCGTTCGCTCCAAAGGATCTGTTTCCGGTGTGTGTTGCCCTCTCTTGCCTCCGTTTCGACAGGTATCGTATTTCGGACCTGTCCGTCGGCCGGCATACGGTCGCCGGCGGGACCGGTCCGCGTGAAGTGCCCTGAATACGCTTTCCGGGATCGCCTATGCTTGAAGGCCGGAAGATCATTGTAGTGTTACCGGCGTATAACGCTGCGCAAACACTTGAGAAGACTGTAGCCGAGTTGGACCGCCATGTGGTGGACGACGTCTTGCTCGTGGACGACTTCAGCTCGGATGGAACGGTCGATCTGGCCGGCAAGCTTGGAATACGCGCTTTTCTTCACGACAGAAACTACGGTTACGGGAGGAATCAGAAGACCTGCTACGCGGAAGCTCTGAAATCGGAAGCGGACGTCATCGTGATGCTGCACCCCGATTACCAGTACAGTCCGAGACTGGTGACCGCGATGGCGGCAATGGTGGTTTCCGGCGAATACGACGTGGTGCTCGGTTCCCGAATACTGGGCGGCAAGGCGAAGAAGAGCGGAATGCCGTCCTACAAGTATTTCTCAAACCGGTTCCTCACGTTTACGGAGAACCTGTTGCTGGGATCGAAACTTTCAGAGTTTCATACCGGTTACCGGGCATTCTCGCGAAAAGTGCTCGAGACGCTCCCGCTGCACCGGAACTCCGACGACTTTGTCTTTGACAACGAGATGTTGGCCCAGGCCATCTACTTCGACTTCAAAGTCGGCGAAATCTCCTGCCCCACGAGATATTTTCCCGAAGCGTCGTCGATCGACTTTCGGCGTTCCGTAGTCTACGGACTGGGAGTTCTTTGGACGTCGGTACGCTTTCGGCTTCAGAAGTGGGGTCTGGCTAAGTTTTCAGTATTTGAGGGTTCGAATGTTCGACCTACCGGAGAATACTATTCCGAGATCAAGTAGCGTCGGTCCGATGCGGACGGGAGCCGTCAAGGAGTCGCTCCGGGACCCGCGTACCTCGCAGTCCCCCGGAATGTCCGTGTCCTCCGGTGAGCCAATTCCTTCGTTCAGGAGTCATCCATGCTGACGGATCAAGACCTGTTGCGTGTTCAGGCGGTCACTGAGAAGATGACCAGGGATGTGACGATCCTGGTCGGTTCCGTGGGTACTAAGACCGTGTTCGAAACGAATCTCGTGAACATTGCCCGGCAGATCAGCGGAGTGTCCATGAACCGAGTTCGAGTGGAAGAATGGCACGAAAGGATCTTTCCGGGCAAGCCTTCGCTGACCCTGACGGACGGAGAGGTGACCAATATTCACTACTTGGGCGCTCCGGAGGGCACGGAACTCCAGCC
>JAVHLK010000042.1 GCA_031082285.1 Desulfomonilaceae bacterium | reverse complement strand
GAAGGCCGGGGTCCAGAAAAGCAAGACTGGGCCCCGGCCTTCGCCGGGGAGACGGCGGGCATTCCGCGAAGAACGCGTGTCCCCTACAACAGCCGGGACGGTGAAAAATGTACGACCGAACTTAGGAATCAGAGTACTAAGGTTCGACGGTCATCGGCGGTTTCCGACGAATCTCTCTTGCGGGTGACGACCGTGAGTCGCCGTGATCCGGAGCCCCTCGGCCGACGGCGTTTCTCCTTATTGCAAGAATTACGAAGCATTGATAAGAGTCAGAGGAGCGCACACATGGGAATCTCGGATTCCCCCGATATGCGGCGGGATTTGCTGACACAAACGAAAGAATCGTGGGATCGGCTTTCACGAGCGTGGTCGGAATCCATCGAGGGTGTGTGTCGGGACGTCGTACCGGGTACTCGGTACAATGCCGTTCACGGATGGATGAATCCATGGGCGTTTCAGACTATCGTGACCTCGCCGTACGCGTCGGCGCGATTTCAGGAAATGATCGATGCGGCCGCACGAGATCTGCCGGAACTTATGATGCACGGCCGCAACGAGGAGACGGTCAAAGGCATAAGGGACAAGTGGTTACGTTCGTATCGGAGTCTCCTCGGAGAGATGTTGGGAATTCCCCAACAGTCCGAGGCCGAGCGCGTTCTCGACCAGTGGCGCACGTTCTTCGGGGCCTTCTCCGGAACCGGATCGGGAAGTCCCAAGAGCCTGTTTCCGGATTTTTCCTCGATGCTTCCTTGGCCGGAGTCCTATCGTGAACCCGGATCGGGACTTACCGGCGTCACCGCGTGGAACCGTTATTGCGAGCGGATGCTTGGCCCGTTTTTCCCTTTTCTTGGAGGGGACCGGATTGATCTTCGTGACGACCGAATTAAGCGAGCCATCGACGCACAGACCGGGTTTCTCGAGGCTCTACCCGGTTTTCAGGAACAAATCGTCACTGCGGCAGGCAAAGGGTTGGAGAAAGTAATCGGCAAGATTCTTTCGCTCGGGCCTGAAAAGCCTAGTTCGGATACATATCGGGAATTTTACCGGGTGTGGATATCAACCCATGAGGAGGCGATCACAAGACTTTTCCGCTCGGAGAGTTTCGGCAACGCCGTTCTCGACATGATCCGGCGAGGAATCGACGCGAAGAAGGAAATGGACAATCTCACGGCCGCGGTCATGTCGCCTTGGAACGTTCCGAGCACGCGGGACATTGACGTCGTGAGGCAAGAAGTTCGCGTGCTGAGCGATCGTGTCGAGGCATTGGAAGAAGAGGTCCGGGCCCTGAAGTCCGCGCTTGGCAGGAGCAACGAGGCGCTCGAATAAGGAGTAAGCCGTAAGAGGCTTCCGGGCAAAGCCTTGACCGAACGGGACGTTCCATATCGACCAGGCCCCGGCATAGGCCCATTCGTGAGAGCACTATTCGCCTGCGAATCTTCTCGTGATGTGAAATCACCGCTTGGAATCCATGGACACGTGAGGCGTGAGCAATGAAGAGCTACTTTCAGGACAATGCAGCAGCTGTGGGACGCACGCCCTTGGTACGGCTGAACAAGATCTGTGGCGACGGCGAGGCCGTGGTCCTCGCGAAGGTCGAAGGGCGCAACCCCGCCTACTCCGTAAAGGACCGAATAGGCGTGTATATGATCAAGGATGCTGAAGAAAAGGGGTTGCTTCGCCACGGAGTTGAGATCGTCGAACCGACCAGCGGCAACACGGGAATAGCACTGGCCTATGTGTGCGCACTCAAGGGCTGCCGGCTGACCCTCACCATGCCGGAAACCATGAGCGTGGAGCGGCGTATGGTACTGAAAATGTTTGGGGCCAAGCTCGTGTTGACCGATGGGGCCAAAGGCATGAGAGGAGCTGTTCAGGCCGCCGAAGATATCGTTGCCGGCGATCCCCATCGTTACTTCATGCCTCAGCAGTTCCAAAATCCCGCGAACGTCGCGGCGCATTACGAGACGACCGGTCCGGAACTTTGGGAAGAGACCAACGGCGAAATCGACGTCCTGGTGTCCGGGGTCGGGACCGGTGGAACCATCACGGGAGTGTCCCGGTACATAGAGAACGAGAAGGGCAAGCAAATCGTATCCGTGGCCGTGGAGCCGGCGGAGAGCCCGGTTATTACTCAGACATTGCAGGGACAAGAGCCTATTCCCGGCCCTCACAAAATTCAGGGAATCGGTGCGGGGTTCGTCCCCGATATCCTCGACCTGTCGGTAATCGATGAGGTTGAGCAAGTCTCCAGTGAGGAGGCGGTCGCGTTCAGCCGTCGCCTGGCTCGCGAAGAAGGCATGCTCAGCGGCATTTCATCGGGCGCCGCAGCGTGCGCGGCCGCAAGACTCGCCCGGAAAGAAGAATATCGTAACAAGACCATTGTCGTTATACTTCCCAGCGCGGGCGAGAGATACCTGAGTTCGGTCCTGTTCGAAGGTTTGCAGGATTAACTCGGGCCGTGCGTCGGCCGATCATGTGGTACAAGACGAAAGGGATCCGAACGAATGAAGACCGTCGAAGACTGTATTTTTTGCAAGATTGTTGCCGGAACCATCCCCTGCACCAAGGTTTACGAAGATGAGACCGTCCTTGCGTTCATGGACATTATGCCATTGAACAAAGGCCATCTTCTGGTCATTCCTAAGGAACATCTCGAGAACATTGTCGACGCCGACCCGAAGATCTACGGACACCTGGCGTCCGTCATCTGCACGATCGCTAAGGCGGTCAACGCGGCAGTGGAACCTGACGGGATGAATGTTCTCCAACTCAATGGCAAAGCGGCAAATCAGGTGATTCCCCACCTTCACATGCACATTGTCCCCAGATGGGAGGGAGACGGTTTGACGATTTCGGCCTGGGACCCGGTCATGGGCGACAGTGAAGAGATCTCGGAAACTGCGGAGACGATCAAACGCAAGTTGTCCGGGTAGTTCTTTTCTGCCGACGTTCGTCACGAAGGGCGACACGCGCGTGGGAGTGCTGTTTGCCGCCTGCTTGAAGACCATTCGAGATCCGGCGGTGAGGTGTACCTCTGAATGATGTCATGCGCGGTCGGATCTGCACCAAGAGACATAATCGTCTACCGGGCGGGTGGCTGCCCATTCCAGAGGATATCCCCCGTAAAGACGACCGGCGGAATGCCGGCACTCCCCTGGACAGTGCGATGAACTCGCAGATTCGGGTTGCCGCACGGAAGGATCGACGAAGTTCAGTGACTACAAGCCGAACCGTCCTGAGATGTTACGGCGGTCCGATTCGGCACGAAAGGCCCCGCGTCCCGCAGGGCCGGGTTTTCCCGTCGGGCTTTTCCATGCGTGAATCACGACGACGAAGACGTTTTTTTCACCGGTAGGGTAATGGCTGCTCAATCCCCACAATTTCCGGGCGATGGGACGGGAGGATTCAAGTCGAAATCCCCCAAGGTGTTCCTGAACTATTTCGGGAAAGACCGATGGATACACGCGCGGCTGGCGGAAAAACGCACCCGGCTTGTCTCCGTGGTGGTGCCGCCGCTAAACAAGCTCGGTCTTGTTCCCGACACGATATCGTATGTCGGCATTGCTTTTCTTATCGGGGTGGTCCTGTACTTCGTCCGCAGCCCCGTCATCGCCGTTCTCTTTCTCGCGGGCCATGTCATTTGCGACGGGGTTGATGGGGCCTACGCCAGGCACACCGGGAAACCGTCACAGTCCGGGGCCTTTACCGATCTGGTGTGCGATCAGTTGGGCATGGTCGTTGTGGCCATGATGGCCATCCTCCACCACATGGTGTCCCCTTTGCTTGGCGCGGTATACGTGGCTCTCTACCTGATCGTGGTGGTCTTCGGAGTCATCATCAACGTGCTGGGCATCGGAACCCGGATCACGATCACGAGCAAGTATTTTCTCTATCTGGTGTTCGCGATATGGGCGTTTTGGGGGACAAACCTCTTTCCCCCGCTCATGTATTTCTTTTCCGCCATCATGGCCGTGGAAGTAGTCATCGGATATCTTCGGTTGAAGAGGGGCATCAGACGCAAGTTCGATACCGAGGTCCGGTTCACCGAAGGGGACCCTTATTCGGGTCGCCTCAACTATGCGTTGAATACGGCGGTTCCGATCACGGTACTCGCGATCATCTTCATCGGTGCCAACGTCATTCCCCTTCGCGCACTGTTCGACAAACCCGATTTCGTGGCGAAATGGGACAAGGGGCCAAACATCCTCGGTAATAATGCGGACATAAAGCCGTTGTGCTTCGGGATACATAAGGGGGCGTTTCTCGTGTTGGTTCGTTTGCCGGATGATACGCTTGAATTGAGACGCATCGCTCCCGACGGAACGTCTCCGCACGAATCCTTCGTGGTCCCGAGTTACGTGTGCCCGGCTTTCAGCACGCTTCCCGTTGACGGCAACGTCGTTCTGATCGCCGACAGTTCGACGCGGTTGATTCTTGGAATCGATCTGGACGCATCATTCGCGAGAAATTACGCGGTCACGGTAATGAATCTGCCGGTTCGCTACCTTTCCGTCACGGCCGGAACCGTGACAACCTGGAACGGGAAACGGGTCTGGCTTGCAGCCAACTATCTGTATACGCGCAAGACCTATGTAGTGGATCCGGAACAGGCATTGAGACAGGGATACATCCTGGGCGGAAAGGTCGCCTCATACACCAATGGTGCGTTTCCTTCAGGCATGACCGTGTACGGAGACACGGTTTTTGAGTTCAACAAGTCCCCCTTGGAAGCGTTGATATATCAGGCTTCGCTGAAGAACCTGGTCAAAGGAAAGAACCTCTTGGATGCCGGCGAGGCGTCCTTTCGGCCGCCCGACAGGGATGCCTTGGGTCCGGTGTCCGAGGGCGACGAATTGTTCATGCTGTCGAGGGCCGGACAGGTCCATACGCTTCCCATCCGGTCTCTGCCGGGAATGGAGGCATCATCAAAGTAAGGGACGTGGTGCGACGCGATTCGGCAACCCTGTTCTCAGCTCGTACAATCCGCCGGCGGCACTGGGGCGACGATTCCACGGCCCGCGGGATTGGCCGTGATCGGGCAACAGTGAATGCACGCGTGCAGGCGCGCGAAACTTCGCACTCATTCGACTCACCGACCTTCGCACGTCTTGAACGACAGAGCTTTCCACTTTACAATGCACTGTGCCTAAATCGTCTCCCTGGTGTACGCCGAGGTCCGGAGGAATGGTGTTGCTTCTTGGTGCACGACCGGATGGCTACGATTGGCCGGAAATGAGGCGAGACCGATTTCACCAAGACAAAGGACCGAGGTCGCCGGCACCGGAGACATGGTGCAGGCCGCGTTTCGCGGAGCTTTGAGCGTCTCGGCCCGAACTCAGCCGGAGTATTTGTATGAAGCATATTAGGAATTTCGGCATTATTGCACATATCGATCACGGGAAATCCACCCTTGCGGACCGGCTCCTTCAATTGACCGGGGTTGTCGGTTCTCATGAGTTCAGGGACCAGATGCTCGACACCATGGATATTGAACGAGAACGGGGCATCACCATCAAGAGTCAAACCGTCGCGCTTCCGTACCGGGCACGGGACGGAAAGCAATACACGCTGAACCTCATCGACACCCCGGGTCACGCTGATTTCTCGTATGAAGTGTCCCGGGCGTTGGTTTCATGCGAAGGCGCCCTGCTGGTGATCGACGCGGGTCAGGGAATCCAGGCTCAAACCGTGGCCAATTTCTACATGGCTTTGGAGCAGGATCTGGAAGTGATCCCGGTAATCAACAAGATCGACCTGCCGTCCGCGGATGTGGATCGTGTAAAGGCCCAGATAGAAAAGGATTTGGGACTGGACCCCGACACTGCGGTGAACATTTCCGCCAAGGAAGGAATCGGCATCGAAGAAGTACTGGAGGCGGTGGTCCATCACGTTCCTCCGCCGAAGGGCGACCCGGATGAACCGCTGAAAGCCTTGATTTTCGACTCTCACTGGGATCCGTACCGCGGGACGATCGTCAATCTCCGCGTATTCGACGGAACGCTCAAACCCGGAAACATCATTCGATTCTGGTCGAATCGCACCACGTACAGGGTTGAGGAGACCGGAATTTTTCTTATCGACCGTCGACCTTGCCCGGTGTTGAGTGCAGGCGAAGTCGGGTACGTCATCGCGGGAATTAAGACCGTCAGCGACACCAGGATCGGAGACACCGTCACCTTGGACGATCGCCCCTGCCTACAGCCGCTGAAGGGCTTCCAATTGGTGAAACCGGTGGTCTTCTCATCCTTTTACCCGATTTCCTCAGATGACTACGAAGACCTGGCAAACGCTCTTGAGAAGTTGAAGCTCAACGACGCATCCCTGACCTATGAGAAGGATCACTCCACCGCTTTGGGGCATGGCTTCAGGTGCGGTTTTCTCGGTCTGCTCCATCTCGAGGTAGTTCAGGAACGGCTGGAACGGGAGTTCGACCTCTCCATGATCTTGACCGCTCCGTCCGTCCAGTACTCCTTGCGACTCAAGGACGGAACCGAGATCATCATCGACAACCCCGCAAAATATCCCGATCCGGTGTTCATCGACGAGTCGAGGGAGCCCTTCATACGTGCCTCCATCATACTCCCGGAACAGTATTTTGGAAGCGTCATGACACTGTGCATCGACAGGAGAGGAGTCCAGAAGGACATCAACTACCTGGATTCCACCAGGGTGGAGTTGGTCTTCGATCTCCCGCTGTCGGAAGTCCTTTTCGACTTTTACGACAAGCTGAAGTCCGTATCCCGGGGATACGCGTCCTTCGATTACGATTTCCTCGAGTATCGCACGACCGATCTCGCAAAGGTCGATATCCTTGTCGCTGGGGAAAAAGTCGATGCGCTCTCCATGCTCGTGCACGCGGACAGGGCGTACCAGAGAGCGCGTCGAGCGTGCGAGAGACTCAAGAAGGAAATCCCGCGGCAGTTGTTCAAGGTGCCCATTCAAGGAGCCATCGGCGGGAAGATCATTTCACGAGAGACGGTTTCCGCGTTGAGAAAGGACGTCACGGCCAAGTGTTACGGAGGCGATATCACGCGAAAGAAGAAGCTGCTGGAAAAGCAAAAGGAAGGCAAGAAACGGATGAAACAGGTAGGAGGGGTAGTGATTCCCCAGTCGGCCTTTCTCGCGGTGTTGAAATCCGACGAAGACGAGTAGACACCCGTCGGGGCCCCATTGGTCGCACGCCGAGGGCGATCCCATCGGGCGTCGCGGTTCGCCCTAAGTGCTCAGTGGCACAAATACGGTCGCACATTTCTTCCGCGTCGAGATTGCTTCGTCGCCTCGCTCCTCGCAAAGACATGGTAAAGGTTGTCATTGCGAGCAAAGCGAAGCAATCTCAGCTCGCCGGAATCCGCGACCGTATTTAGGAAACGGAGCCCTAAGTAAGTCAGGTCGTTGAAAATGCTGCGCCGCGCCGGCACGCGGGGTCCCATTAGAAAATCCACTTCACCACGACACTGGCCGCAACGATGACCACTGCGCAGAGGATGAGATACGGTGCCGCGCTGATTTCTTCCGAGTTCTTTTCCTCGCTCTTTCGGGCCGCGCATCCGGTGGTTTGAGAGCACGCGCCGCAGTTGTGTTCCAGGCTCATGGTTCTCCTCCTTGCTCCTCAATTAAATATTACTTATTTTGTCGGAAAATGGAAGCCCCCGGTAGACGGGAACAATACTCCGTTGTGCCGATCCTGCAGTGAAGCAGGACATCCCCCACCTCAACGGTCGCGGAAAACTTCCCCCCTTCCACTGCATTGCGAGGTAATGAAAATGGACGGAAAGAAAGTGAGTGAGACGAGCTCGACGATCGTGTACCAAATGCTCCCCGAAGACGCGAATCCGGCCGGAAACGTTCACGGCGGAGTCATCATGAAACATGTGGACACGGCCGCAGGGGTCGTGGCGATTCGGCACGCGAGAGGGAACGCGGTTACCGCATCCATAGACAGACTTGATTTTCACAGTCCGGTATTCATCGGCGATCTCCTTGTGGTCAAGGCAAGCCTGAACATGGTCGGAAGGACTTCAATGGAGGTGGGGGTGCGGGTGGAAGCGGAAAACCTCTTCACCGGCGAAGTAAGACACACCGCGTCCGCCTATCTCACCTTCGTGGCCCTGGACAAGAACGGCGTGCCCGCGGCGGTATCGCCGTTGATCCTGGAGAGCGAAGAGGAGGTCCGCCGCAATAACGAGGCCAAGAAAAGGCGAGAGGTACGACTGGCGGAAAAAGTCCGGGAGCTGGCTTCCAAAGACCGGGCTTGAAAGTCCGGCATGCCCGCGCGGACTGGAGTCGGCACGTTCCTTCACCTGTAATGCGCACGAACCGCGTCCTATGTGCCGGCGTCCTCGTGTTTGATGTAAGCTCTCACCGCCTTGGTGACGTACTCCGAAAATGCCGTGCTCCCCCGGTGTTCATCGATCGCTTCGATGACGCTGACGGGAAAGTTCACGGCCTTCAATCTCATTATCTCCCGTGCCGTATCCGTTCCGACCACGGATTCGGCCTCACGGCCCTTGTCCCGGACCGACTCCGCCAACTCGAGTGGAAGATCGGACTTGTCGGTGAAAAAATTCTCCAGTACCCGGAACTCTTCATCCGTCAAGGAGAGATGACCGAAGCCCACCATGCACAGTCCTGTGTCCCGGTCTTTTTCCACCCAATCGATCTGAGCGTGGCACGTTATTTTCTTCTTTCCGCCGGCAAAGACCATGCGGAGTTTCATGTTACGGCCTTCCGTGAATCCGGAATAGTGGCTGGGTTCAATGGTACACGGAACCTGAATGCCGTACTGTGATGCAAGGTCCGAGTTGATGACCGGCGGAGATGAGGCATAGCGAGAATAAACGATTCCGTCGATGCTCTTGTAATCCATTTCTCACTCCTTTTTCTTTGAGACCGGCCCCATGCCGAGGCGAGCGTCCGAGAGTGATGTCCGTCCATGCGTTCTCAGACCAATTCGCTTTCAAGCGTGGGAAATACGTTTGACGCCCATGTAACCGTTTGCAGGCCGGTAAATCAGATTCTGGAAAGCGCATTGGTATCAGGTGGTGCGCCGAACATTTCCTCCGCTGTGAATCTCCTTTTATTATGGCGCGGCGAACGAAAAAACTGAACCGAAATGAGCTTGATCGCTCACAAGATTACCTTCTGCAGACGGAGTGCTTCTATCTCGTCATCGGTCATTCCCAGCCGGGTAAGAATCTCCCGGGTGTGCTCTCCCAGTTCGGGAGCCGGTTCATCCTCGGAGATCGAAGAGTCGGACATCTTGAGGGGAAAACCGAGGAAGCGTCTCCCTTGGTCCATGCACCTGATCATTCCTCGCGCGGCGGTAAGCGGAGACCCAACCGCCTCGGCCAGACTCAATACGGGTTCGCAGCACGCGTCGGCCGTCTTCATTTGTTCCGTCCATTCGTCCCTCGTCCGCTCCGCAAAGATCCGCTGCAACTCCGCCGTCACCTCCGGCCCCCCGAATTGTTTTCCCTGAAGGTCTTCTCTTCCCACGGCCGAACAAAAATTGCGCCAAAACTTGAACTCAAGTGCGCCGAGCGACATGTAAAGGCCGTCCTTGGTTTGGTACAATCCGTAGCAGGGAAACCTGCCGTTCAGGAGCATCTTGCCCGGTTCGGGAACCTCCAAGCCCGCGTCCACCCCAGCAAAAACCATCGTGGCCAGGGACAAAGCTCCGTCAAACATGGCTGCATCGACGAATTGCCCCCGACCCGTTGCCTCTCGTTGAACGATCGCCGCGAGCAGGCCCGTAAGAGCCAGAAAACTCCCTCCGGCCAGATCGGCCACCTGAATCCCGGGAATTCCGGGCCGGCCGTCTCTCGACCCCGTCATTCCTATGATGCCTGCGAGAGAAAGATAGTTGACATCGTGCCCGGCCCGGTCCCGATAGGGACTGTCGTGGCCGTAACCCGTTATGGACACGTGAATCAGCCGCGGGTTACGGGCGCTGGTCGTCTCAAAGCCCAGTCCCAGGCGTTCCATGGTGCCCGGCCTGAACCCCTCGACAAGTATGTCGTACTTGTCGAGCAGGTCCAGAAGTATCCGGCGACCCTCAGGATGCTTCAGGTTGACGGCTACGCTCTTCTTGTTGCGATTGACCGCCGCGAAAAACGGGGAACTGGTGTCGCCGCCCAGGGCTCGGGCATAATCGCCCCCGTCGGGATTCTCCACTTTGACCACCTCGGCTCCCAGCTGGGTCAAGAACCAAGTCATGTACGGACCCGGTAAATTCATGCTCAGATCGAGGACCGTCAGACCATCAAGTGCCTTGGACATATCGTGCAACTCCTTAAGGGAAACAAGAATCGCGGACATCCCCGTCATGTCGCATTCCCGCGGAAGGCGAAAACAGACGCGCAGACCCCGGTGCCGAGTCGACTGAGCGCGGCCCATAAGAGCGCCTACGGCACGTTCCGCTCGTGCGACTCCTGATAGGGGAGACTCAGAATCGGTCCTCAATGTATAGTGCATCTTGCCGGACATGGCGAGACAATAATAGTCGGAGGCCGCACGCCGCCCTGGGTAACATCTTCGCACCCATTACGTCGCCGTGTGGGCTTAATGGCTCCAACAGCGGCCTCGAATGGACTTGCGAATTTTTTTCACAGTGGTCTGAAAACATGGGGAGAACTGTGAAGGAATTGCTCGCGTTCTCGGGGTCCCTTGGGAGGTTGATTTGACTATTCCCTGTAATATTCAATAGTAAGATAACTTGGCATTATCCTTGCTATAGTTATGGGCACAGAAGAAACCTAACCATATCCTCTTAGCAATCCTCCTTTAGGGTTGCTTTTTTTTTGCATGAAGCCGGGCCTGTTTTCTGGTAGCTTATCGCCGTGAAGTGTTCCGCCCCGTAGTACAATGGACTACGGGTGACCCGGCATGACGCTTTCCCCCGTACAAGATGTCAAAGAGCGACGTGCACGGCATTCCGTACCCTGATGCGGTACGGCACCGAAACGTGTCCATGGCGGACGATCCGCGGGAAGGCGATCTCGAGGCCCTTCTCCGACTGCGCGGCGTGAGAAGGCGGAAACAGATATCAGCACAGGAGACGACAAATGGACTTTGACCTGACCGAAGAGCAACGCATGATAAGAGATACGGCATACAAGTTTGCCGTGAACGAAATGGCTCCGGTCGCGCAGGAGTGCGACCGGGAGGAAAAGTACTCGCGAGCGGTCTTGGAGAAGGCCTGCGAGGCCGGACTGGTGGGGCCCGTAATACCTGAACAATACGGCGGTGCGGGACTGGGTTGGGTGGAGCAGGCAATCATCACCGAACAGTTCGCCCGCATTGATCTGGGACTCTGCCTCTGTGTCACGGCCTCGGTTTTCGGGTCCGAGCACATCCTCTTTTTTGGAACCGATGAGCAGAAAAAGAAGTACCTGCCGCCCCTCGTCAGCGGCGAGGCCATATCGGCAGGAGCGTTTACCGAACCGGACGCGGGAACGGACGTGGCGTCGACCCGCACCCGAGCGGTAAAGGACGGTACTGATTATGTCATCAACGGCAACAAGATGTTCATCACCAACGGCACCATCTGCGACTATATGTGCGTCCTGTGCGTAACGGACACGGAGACCGAAATCCGGCACAAGCGCCACAGCATTATTGTGGTCGAGGCGGACCGTCCGGGGATCACGGCCAACAAGATCAAGGGGAAAATGGGAATACGAGCAAGCGACACGGCGGAAATCGCGTTCGAGGACGTACGGGTGCCTCAGGAAAATCTCATCGGGAAGGAAGGCCGCGGCTTCTACCAGTTGATGGAGTTCTTCGACGCAACCCGAACCATGGTGGCCGCGCAAGGCGTCGGGCTGGCTCAAGGCGCTCTGGACAAGACCCTCAAGTACGTTCAGGAACGCAAGACGTTCGGCAGGCCTCTCGCGTCCAACCAGGGAATCCAGTTTCAGCTCGCAGAGATGGCCACTAAGATAGAGCTGGCGCGCACGCTCACCTACAAGGCCGCATGGCTCGTTGACCAAGGACGGACCAATCCGGCCTTGAACGCCATGGCCAAGTATTTTGCCGGAGAAATGGCCGTGTGGGTGTGTGATAAGGCCCTGCAGATGCACGGCGGTTATGGCTATATCGACGAGTACGACGTGCAACGCTTCTATCGTGACGCCAAGATACTTGAGATTTACGAAGGCGCAAAGGAAGCGGAAAAAATGACTATTGCCCGTCGGCTTTTCTAAGAACCTCGACCTGGGGACCCGCTGATGAGTGCTCGGAACGCCGAGTACTCTTGTTTCCCGGTTCGTTTGTGCACATGGATTTGTTGCGGCCGAGGCGGCTTGGTCGCTCCCCTCCTTACAAGGACTTCGTCAATCTTGTTATTGAGAGGGTGCGGCCCACGGCCGTCTCGAGTCGTTCCCACCACATCGCCCTCGTCCGTGCGCGCAATCGTGCGGCTGAGATTCCTAGCTTACGACCTCCTGTCTGAGCATCGCCCTCGTCCGTGCGCGCAATCGTGCGGCCCACGGCCGTCTCGAGTCGTTCGGCACACGCAAAGGTCCGTGTTGCATCGCGCACGGAAGACCGCACTTCCAATCCGGTGGGGCCCAAAAAGGAAGAACCGGCATGGTACCGGTCCTTGATACGGCTCACGGCACGAGGGTCGCACATCCGTCGGGACGCCCGACCGCGATCCTCGACCGTCGCGTAGTGTCCGTCAATCCTTTGGACGTCCGCTCCAGGCCATGGCCCACAAGGGCCTCATGCCCGGCCGTTTGGAGAGGTCACCGGGGACACGCCGTGCTCGCCTACTACTTCCGCGAGAGCTTAAATCCGGCGTTTTGGATCACTTCCAGCATCTCGTTCGCTTTCTTGCGATAGTGTTCCCGTCTGCGTTTCGCCATACGACTGAAGGTAGGCATGTTTTCCTCGTCGTAGAGATGAAGTTCTTCGGCATGATGCTTCTGGAATGCCTTCCACCATATTTGCTCTGCGAGGGCATCCACCGTTGTCTGATCGTAAGCTTTCATTGTCGGCCTCGTGTTGAATTCATGCCGCGGTCGGTGCGGCAACGTCGGTACCTGCTTCATGGAGGCTGCGGCAGCCTCTGGAGTCGTGATGCGAACATCTCGTCATGTTGTATACTTACCGGCGAGATGAGAGATCCTTCAGTCTGAGCCTAAGTTGGAGCAACATCCATGCCACGCAGGCCTTGAGATAAACACGACGGTATTCATCACTATTTTCAGATAGATACCTAGAAGCCCGTGTTCGCGGTGCATGGAGATCGAAATGCGCTATGAGTCAAAATGACACACTCGCTCCGTCGGGGTACGGGATTAGTCACCAATATTACTAAGATTATCCTATATACCTCGGTTGGCCTGCACCACCTCTTCGTGTGTAATTTTTCCACATCGCGGGGTCAAAATTTTCGAGCTTGACACCGCGGCTCAATGATGGGACAATTCAAAGATGCCGAAGTGGCGGAAGTGGTAGACGCGCCAGGTTCAGGGTCTGGTGGGCGTAAGCCTGTAGGAGTTCGAGTCTCCTCTTCGGCACCATGAATTCGAGCACTGCCCGACAACGCGTTGTCGGGTTTTTTCGTGTGTACCTCGATGCGCACAGTGCGCACTCACGTGCTGCCCGTCAGCCTCCGAACAGATGCCCGAAATGCCCGCAATGATTCGTCCATATCTTCCTTGTCAAAAACCTCGAGAGTAACCACTCCCTCGAAATTCCCGTGAAGGCGTCCGACCACCCTGTCAAGTTCCTCTTGCGGAACAAGAGAGAGTCGCTTGTGATCGCGGCTCCCGACTCCATGCAGATGGACCACCCGCGCCCGGGGAAGCCATCGGTCCAGACACGGAAGTGGATCGAGGCCCTGTTTCCAGAGGTGTCCAAGATCTATGCAGCATGAAACGCCGATTCGGTCCAATACCGCATCGAGCCTCTCCGCTCTTTGATCGTCAAGATTCTCCGCGCAGAGCGTCTCCGCGTCCGCAACCTCCTCTATGAGAGCTTCCAGAGACCGCAGGCAATTTTCCGTCCAAGGAGACATGCCTAAAGCTTCTCCCCCCTGCGCTCCATCCAGGTGCACAATGTATCCATGCGGGCAGAGCGGTTCGGTGCAGTGAATCACCCGTACGGCTTTTTCGATCCGGGGGTCGGCATCGGCCAATCGGAGGTCTAGCGGCAGGTGAACCGTATACGTCATGTCATGTTGCGCGGCAAGCTCAATAAGCTCGTCGATCGTGTCCTTGTCGGGAAGATTGCTGCCGTACTCGTCACACTCGAAAATCACCAGTTCGACATCCATCACGGATCCGGCCAAATGGCGCACGTTGGTAATCAAGTCGGCCGGATAGATGTAGGAGGTCGTTCCCAGTCGCATGGTTTTTACCATCTCACACAGAAGACCAAGAGCACAACGGTCTCGCTGAGTTCGCACATTGCACCGATGACGTCCCCGTTGACCATCCCGAGACGCGATTCGGCAAAACGTTTGAACCCCACGGCACCCAGGTATGCGCAACCGACCGCGACAAACCCGATGATTCCGGCCGGCAGGGCGACGGCGAGCACGATTATCCATGCCCACTTCACCGATCGTGGATCCAAACCCGAGATGAAGACGGCCGCCATGCCCGTCTCACCGTGACGAGATCCGTACGACGCAATGACCATCATAGCACGACCCGCCACCGGGGCCAATACCAGGGCTGCGAGAGGGAATTCGGGATCGGCAACGGCCGCAACCTTCAATGCCAGAAGCAGAACCAGTCCCAAAGCGCCATAAGCCCCGAGGCGAGAATCCTTTAGGATTTCCCTTCGGCGTTCCTGGGGGACCGATGCGGCCAGAGAATCCCAGCAGTCCGTCCAGCCGTCCAGATGGAGTCCTCCGGTCACCACCACCCATACGATCACGATCAACAGCGCCCGGACCGCACCGGGAAAGTGATCCCCAATCAACGAGTGGGCTACAAGAAGAAGTATCCCCATCAGAGCACCGACTACGGGGAAGGCCCAGGCCGATCTGCCGATTTCGTCCAGATCGGGAATCGGTCGGATCGTGGTCTTGATTCCGGTGAGAAACCCCAGTACGATTTGAATCGATCTGATCATTGCCCATGGTGATACCATGAGACCTTGGCGGGTTACAAGCACGGAAAAGCGGCTCCACATCGCGCTCCCCGCAACGAAGCGAATCAGGTGCAAAACGAAATACTGATGCCTTCTCCATGGTGCTCTCTGCACCGTTTTGGCACGTCACGATGGACTCCTCCCTTGTTTCCACGTTCCCCCCGACAAAGAACACATGGACGACAACCCCGATCCGGACCGGTTTTCCCGGAATTGCCGGTCAGTAGGACCGGTTTTTTCCCGTCGTGTCCGCGAATACGGCATGCTACTTGCTCTATGGTAAGACAAACGGAGAACGGTTCTGCTCCTTGTTTCCCCTGGCCGCCAGTGAGAGGGCGCCAGGGGTATTTTTTTGTCGGAGGCCCCAAGTACCCCCGGCCCGCACGGACATCACGCTTGGGACGAAACCGCGCGCCTTTCCGGTTGTAATCCCAAGGCCCGTTCAGAGACTTGAATCCTGTTCACCGAACCGGAAATCGGATACACACACGCCGGCCGTTTTCCCGCTCGTCAACATTGCAAACCGCGACATAACCCCAAACCGTCATTCAGTCACCTCTCTCAGACCATACGTACACGTCAAAAACATTTGGGTTCCCGGACTCGATACGTTATGTTTGATAAGGCAGTCGCTCAAGACCGTTTCTTATCGGCATGATCCGGTGTAGGCTCCGAACGGAGTGTCTGAAGGAGCTGGGTTTCAGTTCAGTGAAGACTCCGGATGCAGGGAGGGATGGCACATGAACGAAAGATCGGCAAATTATGAACTTCTTACTCCGGTGAGTTTCCTGGAACGAACGGCCAGGGTGTACCCGGACAAGGATGCAATCGTCAATGGTGACCGCAGGCATACCTACGGGGAGTTTCACAACAGGGTCCACCGATTGGCTCAAGGGTTGAAGAACGCGGGAATACACAAAGGCGATAAGGTGGCGGTCATCTGTGCGAACACGCCTCATATGCTTGAAGCGCACTTTGCAGTGCCGCTCATCGGTGCTGTTCTCGTCCCCGTCAATTTCCGACTGACGGCTTCAGAGGTAGCCTACATCCTCAACCATTCCCGATCCAAGGCCGTTTTCGTGGACAATGAGTTTGCTGATTTGGTGAAGCCCAAGATACATGAGATCCCGGACTTGCGTTTTTCCGTCAATATCTGCGACATAGACGACTCCACCCCTTTGGACGGAATGGAGTACGAAGCGTTTCTTGCCGGCGCTTCCGATGAACCTGTTGTGTGCGACGTCGATGACGAACGAGGAGTGATATCCATAAACTATACGAGCGGCACGACGGGTAAGCCGAAAGGAGTCATGTGTCACCATCGCGGAGCTTACCTCAACGCGCTGGGAGAGGCGTTGGAGTTCTCCATAAATTACGAGTCGGTCTATCTTTGGACCCTTCCCATGTTCCACTGTAACGGATGGTGCTTTCCGTGGACCGTGACCGCGGTGGGAGCCACTCACGTCTGTTTGCGCAGAGCGACCCCTGAAGAGATCTTCCGTCTGATTCAGAAAGAAAACGTCACTCATATGTGTGGAGCTCCTACCGTCTTGATCACCATGACGAGTTTTCCGGGCGCTCGGGACGTCAAGCTGAAGCGTAAGCTCAGTGTGATTACCGCGGCCGCTCCTCCCGCACCTACGGTGATCGAGAACATCGAGGATCTGGGTGCGGAAGTCGAGCATGTCTACGGCCTGACGGAGGTGTACGGTCCGCACAGTATCTGCGCCAACCAGATTGCGTGGAAGGACCTGCCCGCCGAGGAACGGGCTCGACTCAAGGCACGCCAGGGAGTTCCCTATGTGACGGCTCAGTTCATGGAAGTGGTCGATCCGGAGTCCATGAATCCAGTGCCCTGGGACGGTGAGACTCTCGGTGAAATCGTTATGCGCGGCAACAACGTGATGTTGGGCTACTACAGGCAAGACGAGGCGACGGAAGAGGCCTTCAAAGGCGGTTGGTTCCACAGTGGGGACCTCGCGGTGGTCCATCCGGACGGGTACGTGGAGATCAGGGATCGGGCAAAAGACATCATCATAAGCGGCGGGGAGAACATCTCCAGTGTTGAGGTGGAACGCGTCATCTACCGCCATCCCGATGTGCTGGAGGCCGCGATTATCGGCGTACCACACGAGAAATGGGGCGAAGTACCCAAGGCGTTTATTGTGGTCAAGCCGGGCACGAACCCGTCCGAGCAAGACATCATCGCGTTCTGCCGAGAACGCCTTGCACGCTTCAAGGTCCCCAAGAGCGTCGAATTCGGAGACCTGCCCAAGACCGCCACGGGCAAAGTCATGAAGAACGAATTGAGGAACAGGGAATGGGCCGGCAGAGACAAGAAGGTCAACTAAGCACACGCCGGCGTAAATACGGTGTCGAATTCGCGGTAGACTGACCCTCTTTGGCGGCACCGGCCTCCGTGACGGCTTGGATAGGGGTAGGCCCCCGTGCCTACCCCGGGCACCCACTGGGGGGTGCCCCTACACACGTGCCCGGCATCCCGCGCAGGACGCGAGACGGGACGCTACTGAGCGTTTGCGAGAATACGCGACCGTATTTGTGCAACGGTGCACAAAGATTTGGAGTATGACAAAATCAATCAGTCGTGGAGGATGATGCCCATGCTGGCGGAACTGAGCGTATTTCCCCTTGACAAGGGCGCAGAGGGCCTGAGCCGATACGTGGCCGGTTCGATCAGGATTATCGAAGAGAGCGGTTTGGATTATGAGATGCACGCACTGGGAACACTCATCGAAGGGCCGACGGACAAGGTCTTCGAGGTGATCCGGAAGTGTCATGAGAACATGGCGGCCCAGAGCGACCGAGTGGTGACCTACGTAAAGATTGACGACAGGAAGGGTCACGAAGGAACGATCAGAAAGAAGGTCGAGTCGGTCCGGGAGAAACTGGGCTAAATTGATCAGAGGCCGCCTCTCCGGGGCTCGAAAGGATTTGCGGCCCGGAGGGACTGCATGAGAGTAGACCGGTCTTTCAAGGCCGGGTGGGAGGCATTGTCGTCCAAAGTTAGCGCCTATGGGGATGATCGGGAGGGATTGTTCCAGTTCCCAGGCTCTGCCTGCACACCAAGGAGACCGATGCACTCCACCGACAACGAGATACTCGAGATCGTAGACGAACAGGACCGGGTCGTCGGCACGACAACGCGGAAGGATATTCACCAAAGAGGGCTCATGCATCGCGCCGCCCACGTTTTCGTGTTCAATAGTCGCGGAGAGATCTATGTCCAGCGTCGTTCGGCCTCGAAAGACAGGCATCCGCTGAAATTGGACAGTTCCGCGGCCGGTCATGTGGACCCCGGAGAGACGTACGAACAGACCGCGGTGCGAGAATTGCAGGAGGAGCTGGGGATTCGTGCGGACGTCGAGGAAGTGCTCCGCGTGCCGGCCTCGGAGCGGACCGACTTCGAACACGTCGCGCTTTTCAAGGCCGTCGCTCGGCAGAAGCCTCGTCCCAATGCCGATGAGATCGTGTGGGGAGAGTTCATGGCGCCCCAGCGATTGTCCGAACTCATGAGCGCGGACCCGGAGGATTTTGTGCCGGCATTCGTGTTGCTCTGGAACGCGTTCGGTTCAACGAAGAGCGACCACACCGGTGCAGCCGGCTCAAAGACCGTTTAAACATTGACAAATTCGGCATTTAGCGCTACACAGGGAGGATTCGAGTATCGGAATCACGGATGACCATGCGCGTCGGGGCTCCTGCAACTCCGCCCCATACACCTTCGCAATCAGCGACTCGCAGTTCAGGATGAGTAACTCTTGGCAATAAACCATCACACTGCCGCCGCAGAACGAGCCTACCGTGCAGGCGCGCTCCGTGTCGTCCCCGCGATCGTCATCGCGGTCATGACGATGGTCATCGTACCCGCCCAAAGTTGTCACGCGGAAGCCTTCCTCAAGGGGTTGCCCGGAATGCCCAAAGGCACCGATCACTTCGCGGCGTACCCCAAGAATAAGTCCATGGTGGAGGCGCGGACCGGGTATATGTGGGGAGTCAATACCATGTGGCTGCGCGACGGAGATAACCATTTATTGCCTCCAGGAAAGAAAGAAGTCAGCCTGGAGAGCCCGGTGTTCGGTGTCCAGGGCGAGACGCGTGCCGTCACCGACGACCTTGCGCTCCGCGTTCAAGGCTGGATCAACCTGCCCCAGACCACGCGAGGAGATTTCCAGTTGGACCGTGAAGGGCAGGCGCTCATTTCTCGTTCCTGGGAGACCCAGTCCCGGTACCTGGCTGCGGATGTGGCCGCGATCTATCATCTGGGGCCTTTCGGATACCATCGCAACCGTTTCGACAGCATAGGAATGCCGTACACCGCTGCTCTGGCTGCAGGGTACCGGTACGTGAATTTCGATTACCGATCTTCAAGGAGCACCACACCGACCGGGACGTTTCACGACCACTTTCACATTCACATCCCTTACATAGGCGTGCACTATGCTCATGAGGACTTCGTAGGGTCGCTGGTGAGGCTGGACATCAATGCATCGCCGTTCACCTTTTCGAGAATGGATGCGGAGCGACACCTGACCGGGGAAATTACCCAATTCGAGGGGGATTCCGTCACCGGTTTCTGGTTCGAGTCGTTCTTTTCATGGTCCAAACCAATGTCCGACGGAGTCTACATCGGCGTGTTCGTCAACTACAACTACCTCGAGCTTTCCGGCGGAGCGACGGTTACGAGCGCGGAGAGCGGTGTTCTCAGTACGACCAGGTTCTCGATGGACACGATCAGCCATCTCGCCATGGTGGGCCTCTCCGGCGTGATCACCTTCTGACTTTGCTTTCAGCGGCCGAAGAAAGGACAAAGGCAAGGACTACAAGCCTTCTGGGGCGGTTTCGAGAAGCCCGTATTTTCCGGTCGGTCAGGCAGTCCGTGCCTTGGGTATATCCCGGAGAAATTGCCGTATCTCGTGCTTTTCTTCATCATTGAGTCGAAGTTTCTCGAGCAGGGCTTCCAATTTCTTCAATTGCTGTTCTGCTTCCCAAAGTTGCTGCAAATCCTGTCTGAGCACCTGACTGATGTAAAACTTCATGAGAGGTTGATACCTGGACATACCTTTGGTGGGAGCCACACGCTTCAGGTCTTCAATGAGGTCTGCAGGCATGCGGATCGTGATTGACTTCGTCGCACGGTCTTTCTAACGAGTCATCTTCTTCATATTCACGCCTCTGTTTCCGGGTCGTTTATCCATTCATAGGCCACCGTTCAGTTAATACTTTGTCGATACTAAGACAAAGAGTTCCCCAGACGATCCAAGGAGGATATTTCGGCAGGCCAACAGCCTGAAATGGCTTGCTGGAAGGGGGGAAAGATGCGAAAGTTATCGTAGATAGAAAGGGCAGGAATGTGAATACGTCACGTCCATCATCCGGATATGGTCATGAGGAAGCTGGATGTGAGCGGCGCATGGTTGCCCGACGTAGATCAGACCGAGAGTCTGGAAAATCTCGAGTCTATAGACGAGAAAGAGCCCGCCGAGACCTACAACACTGAGGAGACCGCTCATGACGCGGTGGAGGATTCATGCCGCTCACCAACAGCGAATTTGCAGCTATAATGGAGGATCAGTCAAAGAAAATTGTGGGTGATCTCGACTGGTGTGAGGACGAAGACCACTCCCCTTCGTTCGAATTTCGCGCTCAAGTATTCACCGAACCGGGATGGCCGCTTTTTGTGAGAGGAAGCTACAACCCATTGATCCCGGCCTTGTCCTATATGATGATACTCAAGACCGCCGGAAGGGTGTACGGACTTGATTTGGGCAAGGATCACCATAATCCTGCATGCGATCAGGCAGGAGAGAAGCACAAGCATCGATGGAGCGAACAGTTCCGGGACAAAGAGGCCTATATTGCCGAAGATATTAGGGCTCCGGTAACGGATCCGGTCGAAGTATGGCGTGAATTCTGCTCTGAGGCGAAATTGACCCACGAGGGAGAGCTCAAGCCCCTGCCGCCAGGACAAGGAGATCTATTCTAATGGAAAAAGAGCTCATATGCAGTCACATCAAGGGAGGCCTCGGTGATCTGTTCATTTGCGATGATCATGGACGGTATGTCCGAATACGGACGCCTTATCTTTACCCGGACGGGGACAACATTGATCTGTTCTGCGAGCTCGAGGGTGATGTGGTCACAATTTCGGATTTAGGTGAGACATCTCGATGGTTGCGAATGCAGACTCTGTCGCCAAGGCGTTCCCCTAAACAGAAGGCGCTCATTCAAGACATCTGCTTGACGCATGGTGTAGAGTTTTACAGAGGAATGCTCCAGGCCAGGCATCGTCCGAACGACTTCCTCGCAGCTGTCGCGCTGCGCGTGGCTCAGGCTGCTCTGCGCGTGTCGGACATCTGGTTCACTTTTCGGACTCGAGCCGTCGAATCCGTTGTCGATGAGGTGTCTGACTTTCTGACGGAACGTGATTTCCAATATGATCGAGGAGAGAAACTCGCCGGTCGTTCAGGGAAGATATGGACACCGGATTTTCATGTCCGCTCCTTGCGCCGCAGTTCGCTAGTCTACGTTCTTTCGACCGGCAGCAAATCGGCTGCCCGCGCAATCGTAAATCATGTTCATACCGCGTGGTATGACTTGAACCATCTTGCCGCGGGACCGGAAGCTCTCAAGTTCGTCTCTTTGTTCGACGATACGGCCGATGTCTGGAGCGACGAGGATTTTCGACTTGCGGAGCAGCTTTCTACGGTGGCCCGATGGTCGCGGCCGGATGAATTCTCTGAGGTTCTGGCCGATGCTGCGTAGAGAATTGTACTCGAAGACGTACGCTCGTGCGTCCAGTACGCCATGGAAGTCGTAGCGGCCGAAGAAATCCACATAGCGACGGGCACCGTATGAAGTTCCCTTTGGATCAGGACGTTTACGCCGCTACCGCCCGCCGAGACCTATGAATCTCATGGGGTCTTTGCTTGACTCAACGGTTCCGAACGTCTATCTCTAATGCACACACTCTGTGGAACCGGGAGGAATAATGACGGAGAATCATTCCGACACACACATACAGGGGCCGGCCGGGGACGATCGGCTTGCACGAGCCGAGCAAGCCGTGGCCGCACAACCGGATTCGGCCAATGCCCACTACAACCTTGGTCTGGCATTGTCGAAGAGCGGAGATCAAGAGCGCAGCAAGGAGGAGTTTCGCAAAGCACTCAAACTCAAACCGGGCCTGCTTGAGGCGAGGGTCAACCTCGCGGCGATCCTGCTGCGGGAAGGAGACTACGACGGCTGTATAAACGAGAGTCTCCGGGCCTTGGAATTTCGCCCGGATCTGGACGAAGCCTGCGTGAACATCGGCATCGCCTATGTGCACAAGGGCATGACGGAACCTGCCTTGGAGAGCTTTCACAAGGCTCTTGCCATCAATCCCCGGTCATTGGCGGCGCACCTGAACCTGGGAAACATCTACCTCGCGTTGGGGGACATCGATCGAAGTATCGAGCATAACTCCAAGGCAATCGAGATGGATCCCCGGTTTGCCATGGCTCACAACAATCTGGCCGTGGCCTTTCACCACAAGGGAGACGTCGGAAAGGCCCGGGAGCATATGAACCAGGCCCTGAACCTTGGTTACGCGGTTCATCCGGATTTTATCAAGCTGCTGAACCAATAGCCCGGTCGCCGGCCGCTAGGGTCGATGATCCGGCATGTCGTCTACGAGCGTCAAGAGGGTGCGTGCGAGATCGTCCGCGATCGAGCACGCCCGCGCATTTCCGTCCGCGCAGTTCTCGGCGCTCTCGCCGAACCGGGACAGCATGTCTCGACCCTCCGCGGTCATCTTGTACACCAGGTGGTCATATTTCTGTTTGATGTGGGCAAGCCGTGCGGCTCTATCCACGCCTTGGAACCCCTTGCAGACGGACGTGTACGCACGTAGGTAATTCTTCATCGCCTCGTAGTTGTCGTCCTCCCCCAGGGCCGGGGACGCACATGGAACCGTCACGATGAGAGCCACGCATAGAGCGACGGACCATCGTCCGAGGGTCCGTCTTGCGTCCGGTCTATCCATGCGACATTTCACGTTGTCACCTCTTTGGAAGTGCGTTGCGCAGCACAGGATCAGATCACGCACATGTCCTTGCTCACTCTGTGGTACTCTTGAAGCGAAGTCACCCTGAACGGCTCGCCTCGATGCAGCGACCGAAGGCCCAAGGACAATGCATTGGCCCCGGCCATGGTGGTGAAATACGGGACGTTGTGATTAAGGGCCGCGAGCCTGATGTGGTACGAGTCCTTGAGCGATTGCTTGTCCGCCGAGGTATTGATCAAGAGGACGATTTCGTTGTTCTTGATCAGGTCGATAACGTCGGACTTTTCCTCCTCATGCACCTTTCCGACCAGAGTGCAGGAAATGCCGGCCCTTTCGAGTGCCGCTCCTGTCCCCTCCGTGCAGACAAAGGTGAACCCGAACCCCGCCAGCCGACGGGCCACGATTACGGCCAGGCCTTTGTCCCGCCCGGCGACGCTCAAGAAAACCTTGCCTCCTCGGGGAATGGGGAAATCCGTACTGTATTGGGATTTCAGGAACGCGGGACCGAACTCGCAGTCGATTCCCATCACTTCGCCGGTCGACTTCATTTCCGGACCGAGCAGCACGTCGACCCCGGGGAACTTGATGAACGGGAACACCGCTTCCTTGACGCTTACGTGTGCAGGGATGACCTCTCGCGTGAACCCCAGTTCTTTGAGCTTCTTCCCGGCCATCACTCGAGCGCCCATCTTGGCCAGCGGTATACCGATGGCCTTGGACACGAACGGAATGGTTCTGGAAGCTCTCGGGTTGACTTCCAACACATAGATCTCGCCGTCTTTGATTGCGATCTGGAGGTTCATGAGTCCCTTGACCTCCAGTTCCAATGCCAGCAGCCTCGTAATTCTCCTGATCTCATCGAGATGATAGCGGCCGAGACTGTACGGCGGCAAGGAACACGACGAGTCACCCGAGTGTATGCCGGCCTCCTCGATATGTTCCATGATCCCGCCGATCACCACGTCTTCGCCGTCGGCCACGGCATCGACGTCGATTTCCACCGCACCGGTGAGATATCCGTCCACAAGTATGGGTTGATCCGGTGAGGCCTGCACCACGGATGTGAGGTACTCTTTCAGGTCGTCCTCACCGTGAACGATTTCCATGGCCCGGCCGCCAAGTACGTACGACGGCCGTACAACCAGCGGGTACCCGATACGCCGAGCGACTTCGATCACCTCGCCGTATGAATGGGCAATATCATTGGGCGGTTGGTTAAGCCCGAGCTTGAGAAGCATGTCCTTGAAACGCTTACGATCTTCTGCCCGGTCGATGGCATCCGGCGACGTGCCGATGATTGGAACCCCCGCGTTCCAAAGCGGAACCGCGAGTTTCAAAGGAGTCTGGCCGCCGAATTGAACAATGACTCCGTCCGGCTTTTCTCGATCCACGATTTCGAGCACATCCTCGAGCGTGAGTGGTTCGAAGTAGAGGCGGTCCGCGGTGTCGTAATCCGTACTCACGGTTTCGGGGTTACAGTTGACCATTATGGTCTCGTATCCGTCCTCCTTGAGCGCAAACACCCCGTGAACGCAGCAGTAATCAAACTCGATCCCCTGACCTATCCGGTTCGGTCCGCCGCCGAGTATCATGATCTTACGTTCGTCCGTCGTGCCGGACTCGTCCTCCTCTTCGTACGAAGAGTACAGGTACGGGGTGAAGGCTTCAAACTCCGCCGCGCACGTATCCACACGCTTGAAGACGGGTCGCACGCCGTACGCCGTGCGCAGGTCACGGATTTCCGGTTCCGTCTTTCCGGCGAGGGCCGCCAGTCGAATGTCCGAGAAGCCATAGGCCTTGGCGCGGGCGAGATGCTCCTTACCATCATCGCCGGTCAGGAATCCATCCCTTCCTATGTCTGCTTCCATTTCAACGATCTGTTGAATCTGGTTCAGGAACCACGGGTCGATTGCCGAGGAGCGGTAGATCTCTTCTATCCCGATTCCTTGCCGTAATGCGTCCGCGATGTGCCAGAGCCTGTCCGGCGTGGGAGTCTTTAGGCGGTCCAGAATCTCACTGCGTGAAAATCCTTTCTTAAGCCGCGGTTCCAGACCGTATACGTCGATTTCCAGCGAGCGAATCGCCTTCTGCAAAGACTCCTTGAACGTTCGTCCGATGGCCATGACCTCGCCCACCGACTTCATCTGTGTGGTGAGCGTGGTATCCGCACTGGGGAATTTCTCGAAAGTGAACCGCGGGATCTTGGTCACCACGTAATCAATGGTGGGTTCAAACGAAGCGGGCGTCTTGAGCGTAATATCGTTTGCCAGCTCGTCGAGGGTGTACCCCACCGCGAGTTTGGCCGCAATCTTGGCGATCGGGAAGCCCGTTGCCTTGGAGGCTAAGGCACTGGAACGACTCACTCGCGGATTCATCTCAATGACCACGACGCGTCCGTTGTCCGGGTGAACGGCAAACTGAATGTTGGAACCTCCGGTGTTCACGCCGATTTCTCTGATAATCGCAATCGACTGATCCCTGAGTATCTGATATTCCTTGTCGGTCAGCGTCTGCGCAGGCGCAACCGTGATGGAATCGCCCGTATGAACGCCCATCGGGTCGAAGTTCTCAATGGAGCAGATGATGACCACATTGTCCGCACCGTCACGCATCACCTCGAGCTCGAATTCCTTCCATCCCAGGACGGACTCTTCGATCAGCACGCGGTTCACGGGAGAAATATCCAGTCCCCATTTGGCCAGGCGCTCGAACTGTTCCTCGGTGAACGCGACGCTGCCTCCGGTGCCTCCCAGTGTGAACGAGGGCCGAATCACGTTGGGAAACCCCACGTCCCGCGCGATCTCCCATGCATGGTCCAGAGATTCCGCGTAACCGCTCCGTGGAAGATCCAGACCGATGTTGCTCATGGCCTTCTTGAACAGATCTCGATCCTCCGCCTTGTTGATGGCTTCAACTCCCGCGCCGATCAACTCCACGCCGTACTTGTCGAGTACGCCGTGATCGTGAAGTTCAATTGCACGATTCAGTGCGGTCTGGCCGCCCAAGGTAGGAAGCAGCGCGTCAGGACGCTCTTTTTCGATAACGGTGGTGAGGATGTCGACCTTCAGCGGTTCAATGTAGGTCGCGTCCGCGAATTCAGGATCGGTCATGATGGTCGCAGGGTTGGAATTGACCAGGACAACACGGTATCCCTCTTCCTTGAGGGCCTTCAGGGCCTGGGTACCCGAGTAGTCAAACTCGCACGCCTGGCCTATGACGATCGGCCCTGATCCAATGAGCAGTATGGACTTGAGATCGGTTCTTCTTGGCATTCGTCTGTCTTTTCTCTCAGTACAATGACACTATCCGAACAAAGGTTCTTGCTTGAAAACGGCCCTTACAGTGAGGCCCCTGAGACTATAGGGTCACTCGGTCAAAAATTCAAGGGAAACTCCGAGAGCCTCCTGTGCGAGTTACGTTCCGACCGCGGTCGAAAAGGCGAGGAAATAGTGCTATTGTCTTCCTCGTTCGGGTGCTGCACCTTCGCGGTCCAGAGGCAGGATGAAGACGTCCGTTCATTATAACTTCGATGAGGTGAAACGGTTTCTGGCGGAATCGTGGTCCATGGGATGGCCCATGATCCTGATCATGTTTTTCCATTTCTCGATTGGAATGGCCGACGTCTATGTGGCGGGATACCTGGGAACGAACGTGCTGGCCGCGGTGGGCTATGTGGGCCAGCTTTACTGGACCTTGTTGATTGTTGCCAACGGTATTACCGTCGGCGCCGTCTCCATGATTTCACAGGCTTACGGAGCGAATTCCAGTGAAGGCGTGAGTCGTGTGACGGCCCACTCGCTGGTGCTCGGAATCGCCATTTCCGGAGTCCTGACCGCCTTCGCGCTGGCGTTTCCGTCTTCAATAGTCCGCATTGCAGGCATGCCCGGCGACATTCGCGACATCGCCGAAGATTTCATTCGCATCTTCTCCCTCGTGTTGATTCCCACCTATGTCATGGTCATTACCAGCGGGGTCCTGCGAGCATCGGGACGAATCCATGTCGCCATGATAAACAGTCTCGTCGCCTCCGTGGTCAACATAGCGGGCGATCTGATTCTCGGTTTCGGGTGGGGACCCATCCCGGCACTGGGTTACAAGGGTATCGCCTGGGCGACGGCCGCGGGCACAACCTTGGGGATGGTTCTGAACCTCGTGTTCATCCTCCGAGGACCGTCCGGATTGCGGCTCTCCTGCCTCCTGCACCCTCTCCCCCGTTGCATGAAAAACCTTGCGAGATTGGGCGTTCCGTCCGCACTTCAGCAGACCGCGTGGAACGCGGGTACTCTCGTTGTGTATTTCCTCGTGGGACAGCTTCGCGGCGGTGAAATCACCGCTCTGGCAGCCATGACGGCAGGGGTGCGCATTGAGGCCCTCATATTCCTTCCCATCTTTGCCCTCAACATGGCGTGCGCCGTGCTCACCGGCAACAAGTTGGGAGCCGGGGACGAGGCAGGGGCCCGATACGGTGCAAAGGTGGTTGCCGCGCTGAGCCTTACCATCATTCTTCTGCCGGTCGTTGCCGTCTTCGTCTTCGCACCTCAAATCTCGTCGTGGCTCACACAGGATCGGGCGGTAATCGACGAGATGGTCCGGTACCTTCGCATCAACATGGTCGGCATGCCGTTTCTGGCCATCGGAATCTCGCTGTCGGGCGCCTTGCAGGGCGCAGGCGACACCATGGCAACCATGCGCATCGTATTCACCGGCATGTGGCTCTTCAGGATACCTTTCATCCTCGCGATAATTCACGTTTTCCGATTCAGCGCGACCGGAGTATGGTGGGCCATGACGCTGTCCATGATCCTCATGTGCGGTCTATTGGCGAACCGATTTAGAGGCGACACCTGGGTAAAGGCATCCTTCGACAAGGAGAGCAATTCGATGCTCTGGGAGGCGTGCGTTCCGAAAAAGCCCGTGGTGTGAGGGTGCACCGCGGAACGGAACCCTCGAGAGAAATAGACAAGGCTTTGGCGTTGAGGAAGAAATTTGAATCAGCCCTGGAAGCTCACACGTTCAGATGGGAGTTCTAGAATGTACAAGAGGCAACGCGGTTCCGATGCTTTTGAAATGATGTACCGCCGATACATCAAGGATGACCCTGCTCGGGTGGCTTCTTTTCAGGAAGAAATGACTAAAGCCGAGATCGCCCGGGAAATTTATGGCCTACGTGAACAGGCCGGTTTGACTCAGGAGCAACTGGCCGAACTGGTGGGAACCGACGCTTCGGTCATCGACGACATCGAAGAAGCGGATTACGGAGGGGACTTTCTCGCAATGGCGTCAAAGATAGCCACTGCGCTCCAAACAAGGGTAGAGGTTCATCTCATACCGATAGAACGGAACGAATCGGTCGGAGCCACCGCGTAAAGCATACGCAAATTCGTAGCAGGCGTCGGCCCCTCTCGCGGTGCAGCGACGCCGGATTGATCTGCCTGAAGCAATTCTCTTCCTCGGTTTTCTTCCCGGCCTTTCGCTTTCGATGCTTTATTCACCGCTCTGAGATTCATCCATTGTCCCGGAGATTCACGCACCCAGGGGAAGCCCCGGACGCCCGGTGCACTCCACCCGGCAATGATACGGGGGCTTGAACGCAAGAGGATGTTCAGGGACAGTCAGTATCGAGACGGCCGGTAGAATCGGCTTGGAGCGCAATTGCCTGAGACCCAAACGGCCCGTTATGCCTGGGCTCTGGTTCCCAATCAGGCGCACTCTCATCTTAGGCCGATAGGAGGGCCGTTATCCTCGCGCGGGAGGACCACAACAACTCTGTGTAGTTGGTTTCTTGCTTTTCTAAGGGCTTCCCACAGGTCCTTTTCCATTGGCCCAGCGATAATCATTGCCTACGAGGGGGAGAAGTGCGAAGATGGATTCCGTGTCCCATCTTAGCAGACCGGGTGCTTGGCGGGCCGCGACCGGGGGAGGGTATCATGGAAGCGGGAAGATCTCAGGGTAGGCCACTTATCGAGGTCGACAAGTGGCATGACGTGGTAAAGCGTTTTCTTGAGGCATTGGACAAGGCCGATACAAGCGCCCCACGAGAGATAGCTTCGTCCTTTGGACAAGGCCCCACGATTGTGATGGTCGGACCTACCGGTAGCGGGAAGACTGCGTTGCTCAACTCCATGATCGGTTTCTCGCTACTTCCCGAGGGGACCGACCATACAACTCCCGTTCCGACACTCATCCGGCACGGGCAGGAGTCCCATGTCAAGGCATTGGGCGGAGATGGCAAAGAAATCTCTCACCTGCCCCACTTGAAGGTCGATGAGACCATTCTCGCACCAGATCTCCCCTCGGATGCGAACTCGCTCCTGACGCGCCTGTATCGTGACGACGATTTCAATACTATCAGCGCCCGCTGGTATGAATTCTGGAGTCCAGTATTTGAAGCAGCGAAAGCGGGTGATTGCGCCTGCATCGAAGCGACGATTCCAGCTGCGTGGCTTCCTGAATGTGTCAGACTGGTTGACGTTCCAGGATACGAGGGTTGGTTCCCGGAAGATAGCCCGGAGTTGCACAACCTGGTGATGACTTGGATGGGAGAGGCTGACTGCGCAATCCATGTTATGGAGAAAACGAAGATATTCTTAGGAGGAGGGCTGGAATTCATCCGCAGGCGAAGAGATGAGGGCTACCCGGATGCGATGTTTGTTTCCCAGATGGACACATTCAATTCCTCTCAAGTCCCTGGACACGAACCAAACGGGGCTGAAGCGTGGAACAGATTCGAGAAGCATGTGCGAGAGCGTCTGACAGAGGAGGGGATTGCCGGCGTTGAAAACATGTCAGTCTTTTTTGGAGCCGGCCGTCTACGCTATTCCTCTATCGAGCCGGAATGGATGGAGAACAACTTACTATCGGAGATGGATCGCTTCTTCTCAACTTTTCGGAATCATATCGCCCGCGCCCGCGCGAGATGTGCGGAACGAAGACGAGCATGGTTGGAGTCAGCGGAAGACCGGTTCCAGACATATGTAGTCCAAGAAAAAAAGAAACTTGATGAAGCCTTAGGTCGTTGTGTCGACCAAACTCGGAGAAAGTTCGTTGACTCGACGCACGTCCGCGAATTGAAAAGAGCTGCTCGTGAATCGATCGATGCGGTGGATTTCAGCCTGCTTGAACTCTTCAAGACGGACAAGCTGGCGAAAAGATTCCAGCGCGACATAGAATCTAAGTTGCTCAGAGAGCTGAAAGGCTTCTTCGAGGAGAGTCTGAAATATTACATGGATCTGGTCAGAAATGAATTGGAGAAGTCCCTGGAGAACCTAATCGGTGAACTCAGAAGGCAACGACTGGATCTGGATCTCCAGGTACTGTCGGCTGGTTTAGGCGGCACGCTGAACAAATCTTCGGTAGATCTTCGTGGCTCCATAGGGGCGTTTCTGGCTGGTGGAGTCATGGGTACGATAGGCGCCATGTTCCTCATGGAGACCACGAAGTATTTGCTATTCTTTACCGCCACTCGCCTCAACCCCGTCATGGCAATCTTATTTGCCATAGGGGCAATCATTGCCGCCACTGCAGGATCCAGGATCTTCTCACTGAAGGATCGCTTACGTTCCAAACTCAAAGGAAAGATTGATGCCCATATCGATGAAACGTTCTTGGCTGAGATTTGGAAAGAAAGTACCCGGGATTTGGCACGGGAGACTTCGATGGTCTTGTGGGATGGTCGTCACAGCGACGGCAGACCAGTTAGGCTCCTTAGTGGCGAACACTACGTTGGCCTGGAAGTCATTCTGAGGACAGCACTCGAGGAACACTTGCTGCGAGAAGCAAGATGTTGGCGGACATGCGGAGACGGAACAAGAGCTGAAAGCGTCGACATCTGAGAAATGGGAAGCCGGGTCCAACTTTGATCTGCTTTGGTCTAGAGAGGGAGCCTGAATTTCATGCCCAATAACACTATGGTAGAGAGTTCAGTGCTTCTTCCCTGTCCGGCCTAATGCCCCCGAAGCCGTCGTTTTGATCAATTCCAGGAGGTGGATATGAATCGGGACTCCCGAACTGCGTTGGATCGACATGACAACAATCTGGAGACACCAGTACAGCGGTATCACCGATTGCGAAAAGCACTCCGGCATCAAGCACAAGAAATCTACAACTTTGTTCAGGCAGGTAGTGAATCACATGTTCTCTTGTCTGATTTAGGCGAGGTTATTCAGGATCTGGAAGACAACACGTTCAAGATAGGTCTATTCGGTGTTACTGCTGCCGGAAAGTCCACTCTGACAAACGCACTTCTACGAGATTCAATCCTACGGGAAGGTATGGGCGAAACCACGCGAACCCTAACACGGATCTGTGCCTCGGATGAAAATCATCCTCACGGTACAGTCGTTATTCGATACAAAACACTCCAGAGCATACATCAGGAACTCGATGAACATCTCAAAGTATCCGGATTTGGTTTCAAGGAGGGCTTAAGAATTAACCTCGCCGACCCTGCTTTCCGAGCAGATCTGCGAGCGATTCTGAGGAATAACAGAGACTGTGACTCGGAAATCGATATTACGTGCCGATATATTAGGCACCTTCTGAATGGCTGGGATAAATCCGAGACACACCTTGGCTCGGAATTGACCCTGTCCATCGAGGAGAGTGACGAGCTGGTCCATGGCCACGAAGACGTGGCAACATACATCAGTGAGCGCATTATCTATCATGATAACGAGATCACTCGGGACGGCTTTACTTTCTTTGACGCTCCAGGAATTGGGTCATCATACGCCCGGCATACACAGGAAGCCGTCAGCCTCGCACGCAGGGTGGACGCTGCCGTTCTCGTGACCAAGGTGGATTACAAATTCATGCCTCCGGATCGCCGGTTCGTTCGTGACGCCTTAGACGTTCAAAGGATGCAAGATCGGCATAATCTCGTGTTCGCGTTGAATCAGATCAGCAGAATCAACCCGCTCCAATCGAATCCGCCGAGGCCTCCAGACCAGTTCGACGCTTGTGTTGCCGAAGAAGTGGACAGACTCCGTGAGCGCCTTGCCGAGGTCGGTATTGACGACACGACCCTATATCCCGTAGACGCTGCAGCCGGACGTTGGACTCGATGTCACCTAGCTGACCCAGGGGACGCCGCAACAGAATATAACTTCAGACACTACGCGTTTGTTCATTGCAAAGACGACCCTCAAGCCAATCTCAAAACCTCCGGGCTCGCGGATTTTGAAGAGGGCCTCATAAAGCACCTTACTTCGATACGGTACTACAGTTTTCTTGCAAATAGACTGGATAGACTCAAGACCGCTAATGGATCGTACCAGAACGAATGCAGCCTAGCCCTTTCAGACCTTACGCGGACTCTTGAGGCTCTGGAGAAGAAACTGGCTGAACACCAGAGCCATAGCGACAAAGTGAACAAGCTACTCAACGAATATCTGGACTATACGATGCAGGCAAAAATTGACGAACAGTACAAAGACTTGCCGAAATCCGTCGCTGATACAGTGGACGAGGCTTTCGAGATTCTTGTCAAGACTTTTTCAAAGAACATGAAGAAGGTCGAAATCTACCCAGATCGTTACTGGGCTTGGGTTGTGGACGAGAGTCGTGAGGAAGTATATAAAAAGATTAAACAAATTAGAGATAAGTACGAAAACAGATACCGCACAATAAGGGACGAAGCGATCCGTGAAACAATTCCCAAAATACTGCGCGATTACCCAGAAATCGATTGGAAGCTTACCCAAAAGGACTTCACTTTCGCAGAGAGAACGGCAATTCAGAGTTTCTCGAAGATTAAGCTGGATTGGTGGCAGCAGGCAAAAGCATTTATGTTTTCTGGTTTGAGATCGTCCGCTGAAAGATACAAGAGTCTGGCAATTGGATATCTTAACGAAAACTTCCAGGGGCTGTTTAGAGAAGGTTTCGCCAAAGACATCAGGGGCTGGGTCGATGCCGACAAGAGACAGTTCAGTGATCAAGTCCGCACGAAATTCGTTGCTCTGGACAAACAAGTCAAAGACCGTATCCAACACTCTATCAAATTGACTCAAGCTACCGCAGGACAAAAGGAAGCCGCTGACGAGAGACTGCAATCCTTCATCACCAAATGTGAAGTAGTTGGAGAATCGCTCAAAGAACTTGAGATGGAGATCGAAAAGGCTAGACCTGCAGATGCGGCCAGTGCAGGCCGTAATCATGATCAGGGGCTATCATGAAACAAGAGCGAAGCGACGACAAACAAAGGCCGCTCCTTGCACATGAGTCCCTTCATTGGATCATAGCCTTGGCATTTACCGGTCTCGCCGCCGTTCTTGCAAACCGGCTCGGAACGGATTGGTTCGAGGCGGGGCTCATCGTGGCAACCGGAGCCTTGGCCGGGTACCTCACAAGCGACATGGCAATCACAATTCTACTCTGGCCGACCGAGCCGAAACTGGGTGGCATGCTGCAGGGGGTCTTCTTCAAACGCCGTGACGTGTTCGGAAACACCCTCATTGACCGCTCGTGTGAAAAGTTTCTCAACCCCGAATTGTTCACCAAGCTCATTCAGGACCCGGCAGTAGAAGATGCGTTGCATTCGAGTGTTCGCAGTGCAATCATCGATCTGGCTTCACGAGAGCTGGTCACCCCCAGGAGTTTCTTGTCCAGCGTTCTCCCTGAGAGGGAGCATCGGGAGGAACTCTTTGACCGAATTGCCGCGGCTCTTGGAAACCATGCGGCCCAAGTCGTGTTTGACAACAGCTCCGAAGAGAGAATCTTCCGTTTGCTTCGGGTAGGTCTGGACAATATCGGTCATACCCAAGTAACATGGTTCTCCGATCGTGAGAGAATTGCCACCCTTATCGAGCGTATAGTGGCCGAGCATTTGACCGAGGGCGCGTTCGCTTCTTTCGAGGAATGGGCCACTAAGAAACTCTCCCGCCTACTGAATTCCAGTAATGCGCTTGGGGAATTGGTGCCTGGTTACGTCCAAAGACAAATGGAGGACATGGCTCGAACCTATGCCTTGACCGTCATCTTGCGAGAGATCGGTTCACTCCTTGCGGATGACGGTTTTCGCGCGAAGATTGTGCCTCTGATCCAAAAAGAGGTGGATGAATTACTCCAGTCAAAGATTGCCGGGATTGACGGTTTTAAAGGATGGTTATTGCGAACCTTTGGAAAGAAGACCGTGAACGAACTTCTGGCGACGCTTCCAAAAGACCTTGATCGTTTTCTTAATAAAATCCCAGAGTTTATTGAACGCCCGGAGTTCAAGGAATATCTCGGCACTGCAATTGTGAGATTGATTTCCGGACTTTGGGGCTTGCGTTTGAGAGATTTGCATGCTCTGATGCCACCCGACTTTGTGCGGTATGTCGTGGAATCTGGAGCCGGGCTTATTCGATCTGAATCTGTGTGCAAAGAGATTTCAATGGAATTGGCCCAGTTTCTATCGAGATTTGAGGGACGAGAATTGAACACTCTCGCTCCGGCACTGTTTCATCATGGAGAAACGAGAGATAGAGCTCTGAAGTTCATATCGGCTAGAATATCTCAGGTTCTGGCTGACCCTGCGACTCGAAGCAGCATTTACCCTCAAAGCAGGATACTAATGCGGAGGTGGGTGGTGAGCTTCTTGGACGCTCCGCTTCCCAAAATAATTGATTTGCCCTTCGTGAAGTCACAGGGTGTTGAGGCTCTCGCAGTAGCAGCCGGCGATGTTGTTACAGACAGGCTTCGCGAATATGGTCCAAGTCTCGTCGAAAGATTTCCCATTCGGGAACGGCTACAAGATCTGTGGAATGCCATGACCAATGAACAGATGCAGGAATCAATACTAAGCGTCATGGAAGATCAATTCAAGATCTTGATTAATCTGGGAATAAGTTACGGGGCCGCCGTGGGCTTTCTCTCGCTGATACTTCAGGGTGTTTCCGGCACATTTGGGACCATTATGGTTTGGGGCGTATTGCTTCTTGCTTACAGGGTTTTCAAGTATAAGGAAGTGGAGAGAAGATGGTAGACGCCATTGCGCAATATAGGATGCCTGGGGGATGGATGTACAGTGGCGATCCTTAAGGCTTGGCTACTGCTCCATTGTCAGCATCCACCCGGAGTATGGTGGGCCATGACGCTGTCCATGATCCTCATGTGCGGTCTATTGGCGAACCGATTTAGAGGCGATGCGTGGGTAAAGGCATCCTTCGACAAGGAGAGCAATTCGATGCTCTGGGAGGCGTGCGTTCCGAGGAAGCCGGTTGTGTGAGGGTGCACCGCGGAACGAGACAACCCTCGCTCAATTTCGATTGCACGGTACTTCTTTAGAAGAAAAGAAAAAGGCAACCACAAAGACACAAAGGCACCAAGAAGAGAAGAAAGATAAGAGGTCTGTCTGCAGATGACACGGATTTACGCAGATAAAGAAATGCCGGATAAAAACAGTGCGCTGCCTTTGATTTCTTTGTGTTTTGGTGTCTTTGTGGTTCAGTCCGTTCTTGCTCCTCGGGACGGCATAAGCCGTTCCGTCAATTCGCGTTTCATGAGAGTCTAGTTACTGAGGGCGTACCCCAGTTCAACTATCAGATTTCCCTTGTCAGGGCGAGAATGTGGTGCTATGGTCAAGATCGGCTGCCAGAGTCCCTTTCGCAAGACAATAGGGGAAATTGTGCAGCCAAACGCGAAGCACAAGAATCCGGTCACGTTTCCCGTTCCAGAAAGCGCTCAACCGGGGGTAGTATTTCCGAGAGCCCTCATCAGCTCACAGTGGTGTTGTTCTTGATACCATCGCAACCCATTTCGAAGGAGCATCTTCATGACGCGTGCGGAAGAGAAGAAATACGAAGGCCTCAGTCCATTCGAGGTGAAAGACAAACTCATCAAAATGGCCTCATCCCACTTCGAAAGGATCATGCTCAATGCGGGCCGAGGCAACCCCAACTGGGTGGCTGTAGCCCCTCGGCAAGGATACGCCCAGCTCTTGCGCTTTGCTCTTCAGGAATCGGAACGATCCGGCTTCGGGAGCGGGTTTGGTGGAACCTGTGAGCGGGAGGGCATAGCGAATCGCTTCGGCTCATTCATCGCCGATAACGAGCAATCGGAGGGAACGGCATTCCTTCAAGAGGCCTTTGCCTACGCTCGGGAGAGAATTGGGCTCGACGCGGATCTGTTTGTGCATGAAATGAGTGACGCCATTCTCGGAGACCACTATCCCGTGCCGGACCGCATTCTGACGTGCGCCGAAAAGGTTATCTTAGAGTACCTGAATCTGGAAATGTGCGCCGGCGATCCGCCACCCGGAAAGTTCGACCTGTTTGCCACTGAAGGCGGAACAGCTGCGATGGCGTATATCTTCAACAGTCTGATGGAGAATAGGCTCATCCACAAAGGCGACAAGATTGCCATAGGTTCCCCCATTTTCACTCCTTACCTCGAGATTCCCCATTTGAACGACTTCGAGTTGGTCGAGCTCCAGGTTGCCCAGTCAGAGGATTTGGTCTGGCAATACCCGGATTCGGAAATAGACAAGCTGGCGGATCCATCCGTGAAGGCTTTTTTCATCGTTCACCCGTCCAATCCGACCTCTGTGGCTATGCACGAAGAGACGCTTCAAAGAATAGCGGATCTCATCAAGGAAAAACGCCGGGATCTGATTCTCCTTACGGATGATGTGTACGGGACTTTTGTCAACGGTTTCAAGTCCCTCGTGGCGGCTGCCCCATACAACACAATTCTCGTCTACTCGTATTCGAAGTATTTTGGTGCCACCGGCTGGCGTCTCGGCGTCATAGGACTCCACGAAGACAACATCCTGGACAAGAAAATTGCGGCACTCCCGGAAGTAGACCAACAGGCCCTGCACGACCGCTACCACACCGTAGCACTCGATCCGGCCGGCATGAAACTTATCGACCGGATGGTAGCCGATAGCCGGACTGTGGCGTTGCACCATACGGCCGGCCTTTCGACGCCGCAGCAGGTGCTCATGGTGCTTTTTTCATTATCGGGCTTACTTGACAAGAAAAAGGGGTATCCCTACAAGAAGAACGCCCAACAGATCATCAGAAACCGGCATGTGCTCCTTTATAAAAACATAGGCATTCCGTGCCCGAAGAATCCCCACTCTGCCGACTACTACACCACCATCGATATTCCCAACCTTGCCCGTGACCGATACGGACATGAGTTCGCTGACCATTTGGTCAGGAGTTACGAGCCAATAGATTTTGTCTGGCGTCTAGCGGAAGAGAAGTCAATCGTACTTCTTGACGGAGGTGGATTCGAAGCTCCGAACATGTCGGTGCGGGTATCGCTTGCCAATTTGGCGACCGAGGCATACGGGGAAATCGGAAGGGGAATCAGTGACCTCCTCGCCGATTACCACGCACGGTGGAAGGAGCACAAGGAGTGATGGTACTTTGAGCCGAAGAGGGTGCAGCCACCTTGCACACGTGGAAGAGCTTCTGTGGACCGGTCCTGGACAAAGACTTGTACGGAGACCTGACCTTGATGGTAAGCCAATGGCATGTGTGAGAGTCTTGAATGCTCGGACGTGAACACCTCGCGTAATGAACGGCTCACTGGTGCACAACCGCCGGGACTCCCAAAGAAACATGACACGATAAGCCGTCTCTACGTAGACTGCGGACTCATTGACAAGCACCCATCAGCAGAGGGACCTGGAGGCACACATGGTTCATGATGTCGTCGATCTTTGTCGCACGTATCCTCAGATTGTCATTTTCATCGCAATAGCACTCGGTTATTTCATAGGTAAAATCAAGGTCCACGGATTCAACCTTGGGGCCACCACAGGGTGTCTGCTTGCCGCCCTGCTCGTGGGGCAGATTGGCGTTGAGGTTCCGGGGCTCCTCAAGACTGTGGGCTTTGCCCTGTTCATCTTCGCAATAGGCTACAAAGTGGGGCCACAGTTCTTTGGCGGCCTCAAGAAGGAGGGGCTCAACTATCTATGGATATCCCTGGTAGTAGCAATTGCCGGGCTGGCGACGGCGATCATTCTGGGCAAGATACTCGGTTTCGATGCGGGAACAACCGCGGGGCTTTTGAGCGGAGCCATGACTCAGTCCGCGACAATCGGCACCGCGGAAGGAGCCATCAAGCATCTCGCAGTCTCAGCTACAGAAAAAGCGACCCTTGAGAGCAACGTTGCCGTCGCGTATGCGATTACCTACGTGTTCGGGACTGCCGGTTTGATCATCTTCTTCAAAGCGCTTCCCAAGATTCTCAAGATCGACTTGAAAGGGCAGGCCAAGGCACTCGAAGCAAGGATGTCGGGAAAGGCTGAAAGCACGGAAAGTCCGGCACTCTTTTCCTGGTACAAGCGGCTGGACCTCCGCACGTATCGAGTGGAGAACAAATCAGCGGTAGATGTGACGGCAAAAGACCTGGAATCGCTCCTTCCCGGCAGGATGGCCATCGAAAGACTGAAACGCGGAGACAAGGTTGTGGTTCCCGAACCGGGAACCCGCATTCAGGCAGGCGATTTCCTGGCCGTGCTGGGTCCTCGAGACTCGTTTCTCAAGGCAGAACAGACTATCGGCCCGGAGGTCCGGGATCAGAGCGTGATGGAACTGGTCGGTGAAAACCTGGAAATATGTGTCACCAAACCGGCTGTTGTGGGTAAGACCTTGGGAGAACTCGACAAATCAATGGGCCACGGTCTGTTTCTCAGGAAAATGACGCGTCAGGGCCATGAGCTGCCGATTACCAGGGAAACGATCGTTCACAAATGCGATGTCATGCAGTTGATCGGCTCCAGTGATGACGTGGAGCGCGCTGTCAAAACGTTGGGCTATCCAGAGCGTCCCTCGAATACAACCGATTTGATTATCGTTGGCATGGGAATTGTCCTGGGGACCCTCTTGGGACTCTTGGCCTTCCCCGTGATGGGAATTCCCATAACTCTGGGAGTAGGCGGTGGGGTCCTGGTTTCAGGGTTGGTCTTCGGCCGGCTGCGTAGCCTTCATCCCACCTTTGGAGAGATGCCGGGCCCTGCTCAGTGGATATTCACCGACCTTGGCCTGAATCTCTTCATCACGTGCGTGGGACTGGATGCAGGACCGAAAGCGGTACATGCCCTGCAGACGGCGGGGATATCCATATTTGTTGCCGGAGTTGTCGTAACACTTATGCCGGCAATCGTCGGCCTGATCTTCGGCAGGTTGGTACTCAAAATGGACCATGTGTTCTTGTTTGGTGCCCTAACGGGTGCGGAAACCTGCACTGCAGCTCTGAATGCGGTGAAAGAAGAGTGCGAAAGCATGATGCCGGTAATCGGGTACACGGTAACCTATGCATTCGGTAATGTACTCCTGACGGTCTGGGGAACGGTTGTGATCAACGTCATGTAGAGCTGGGTTGATTCAACCCGGGAGAGCTGCACCGTGCTCCGGAAACGTCAGTAGTAAGGAGAAAACAGGATGATGAATCGGATAATGACGTGGGGTATCATTTCGGGCCTCTTTTTCCTCGTTGCGCTTGGCCCGATAAGTCTCTCGAGCGCCCAAGGTGCCGGCACTGCCGGTGTCAAGTCCCCCGCGACCGGTGAGTTGCCTACGGTGGTAATTGTCACGACTGGAGGGACGATCGCAGAGAAGACGGACAAGAAGACCGGCGGAGCCGTCCCGGCAGTGTCCGGCAAAGATCTCATCGCGGCCGTACCTTCCCTCGCACGAATAGCCCGTATCAAGGTCATCAATCTCTCCGACATTGACAGTTCTCAGATGACGCCCCAGCTATGGGCCAAGCTGAGCAAGAAGGTCAGCGAAGTCCTGAAGGATCCGGAGGTGAGCGGAGCAGTTGTAACGCATGGCACCGACACGATGGCTGAAGGTGCGTACTTTCTCGATTTGACCGTGGACAGTAATAAACCGGTCGTTTTCGTGGGGGCCATGAGAGATGCGTCCGACATGAGCCCGGACGGCCCGTTCAATATCTACAATGCCGTGATCCAGGTGTGCTCCAAAGAGGCCCGAGGATGGGGTACCACCGTGACGCTGAACCAGTACGTGAATTCCGCACGATACGTGAAGAAGACCGAAACCACCAATGTCCAGACCTTTGACTCCGGTGAAAAAGGCTATCTCGGTTATATTCAGAGCGGCAACGTATACCGGTTCAACGATCGGCCGAAACGCATCAAGCTGGCCTTACCTGAAAAGCTTCCCCCTGTGGCACTACTGGCCACATACGCCGGAGCGGATGGGAAATTTGTTCGTTATGCCGTGGATACGGGAGCCAAGGGAATAGTCGTACAGGCCGTGGGCGCCGGCAACGTGAACGCTGAGGTTTACAAAGCCCTTCAGTACGCCATCTCAAAAGACGTGGTGGTGGTGATAACGTCCCGAGTGAGCCACGGATCCGTCTATCCCGTTTACGGAGATCAGGGAGGCGGAATGACCCTCAAGAAGCACGGGGCCATACTTGCTTGGGATCTGGACGGTCCGAAAGCACGCCTTCTCCTCATGCTTGCTTTGGCAAACGGCAAAGACCGGTCAGCGCTGGAGAAGCTCTTTGAGTACAACCAGTGATCCAGGTCACCAATTCCCGGGAACTACGGGACGCCCTTAAAAAAACTAAGAAACGCACCTCACCGAATTGCAATGGATCTCTCCGGCGGTTGTCACTTTTCTCCGGGTCTGATGAGGAATCAGAGCCCGGGCACCCCAATCGGAAGTTGACAAGATCATTCGACCAATCTACGCTCACGCGTGGTGAGAAATGTTTGTCCACCGCAGCGATCGAGGAGATACGATGTCCTCTAACCTTGACAAAATCTACGAGGATGCCTTGACACTTCCGGATGAATCCAAGGCAGTGTTGGCCGAACGCATTGTTGAATACCTGGAAACGCATGTGGCAGCCGATCTGGAGCGTGCGCATCTCGACACCGTAAGACGCCGTCGGGATGAAATGAAAAGCGGAAAGGTCGAGCCCATCGACGGTCACGACGCTTCGGTAATGGCGCGTAGAATCATCAAGAAGTGAGAGACTCTTTCCATCCGGAGGCACTTGAGGAATATTTGGGTCCCGCGCTGAACGGCAATCTCGAAAGGTGAGGGAATTGTTTCTCGTTCCCAGGCTCCGCCCTGAGCGTGTCCCATATCTTTTGGCTGGGCACCGTGAACATCGGTTGCCTACAAGCCTACCGATTCGAGATG
>JAVHLK010000041.1 GCA_031082285.1 Desulfomonilaceae bacterium | reverse complement strand
GCAGCGTGAGCAGCCTCGTGTCTCGCATGAAGAAGACTCTGACGGATGACGCCCGGCCCCGAAAGCGGGTGGAAGCGCTGGAACAACAGTTGAGAAAGTCCCAAAGCCAGACTCGTGCCTTTTAATGGGTGACCCCCACACTGTCTTACTTCTCTTTCTTGTGCAGCTTGTCATGGCAGACGGTACAGAGAGTTTTCAGATTCTCTTTGACATTCTCTCCGCCTTTGGCATGAGGTTTCACGTGGTGCAGCTCAAGGTGTCGAGGATCGGACGGGTTCCATTCGTCGTGCGACCAGTGACAGTCGCTGCACCTGTATCCATCGCGCCGCAAGACCTCGCGACGGACATCATCAGGAATATGCCGGTCATGTTCAGGACTCTGCCGATCCGCCTGTAGCACGTAGACCCCGATTCCAAGATCCGGCCTTCCGGTTGACTTGGTTGCTACGGGCCAACCAAATTCAGTCCGCAGCTCCCGTACACGCCTTGCCCACTCTGTCTTGTTTCCTGCTACATAGCGCAGTTCCTCACCAGTGACTTTCCGACCGACGTTAGCCCGAAAAAACCTCAGAATCTTGTCACGCACAGAGCCACGTTCCTTACGAATGGTATTGGCCGTATTCCAGCGAAGCGCCGCCTCTCGATCTTGGTCTTCATTCAGTAACACATACTGGCTGGTCTTCATTCTCGTAAAATCGTCCGGCAGTTCAGCATGTTCGGCCTCGCTCATTTCTTTGATCGTGACCCCGCTGGCAATAGCCCACCCAAACTGCACACGTAGCTCACGCACCCGCCTCGCGTACTCCTGAATCCCCGACACGACGAGCAATTCGTCGCCCTCGATGACTGTCTGGGGATACTTGCGGAAGTAGTATAGAATTCGGTCTCTAGCGGCGGATGCATATTCCGTTGGGATCAGCATCTTGCCCAGGTTCCGCAAACCACGAAACACGGGGACCAGAGCGAGCACTTTCTTCCGAAGCTCGTCTGATCGGAGTCCCGCTTCGAAGTTTTCGATCAGCTCTGCAATCTTGAGGCGAAGCCTTTCAGGGTCAGCTCGCCGGCTCGCTTTTGTTTGATTGCTCATCTAAAGAAGTGCTCAGCGTTGAGATTAGCTTCTCTGGTATGTGGGTTTCGCATCCCCACACCGCAAGAACCTTCCACCCCGTCGGCGGAGTTCCGTCTTGAATCGCTTGTCTCTTTCTATATAGCCATCAAGCTTGTTATTCCAAAAAGTCTCATTGGTAGCGGGGCGTTTCGCGCGTCGGCATCCCTCGTGTCCACGTCAGAAGCAGCCATGCACAAAGATCACCTCGCGATGTCGGGGTGGAACTATGTCTGGACTGCCTGGCAAATCTCGGTGATGGACACGAAAGCGATACCCCATACGGTGAATTATTGAACGAACTAGCAGCTCTCGGCCGGTATCAGCGCCTTTGACGCGGGACATGATCTGACTCCGCTCCCCCGACGGGAGGACGTCGGCCATTCTCAGCCTCAATCCAGGAACATTTCGTGAATGACGTCGGCTATGCTCGCCGCTAACAACGGAGGCACGGCGTTCCCTATCTGCTTGGCTATCTCGATCTTGGTTCCCTTGAAAACGAAGTCATCTGGGAAGGATTGGAATCGGGCCGCCTCTCGGTGGGTTATGGGTCGGTGTTGCTCTGGATGAAGGTACCGGCCCTTCTCAGGCTTATAAAACTCTGTCCTTATGGTAAAAGCTGGACGATTCCACCATAGGCGACCAAAGAGATCCGTTCCACCGCTTTTCTTCTTGATCCAGCATTCCGGAGTAAGCTCCAGCGCTCTCTCTTGAAGGTCGAATCTATTCATTCCTTCATCGGGAATCGCTCTATACCTTGCCATGCTCTTCTCGGTGGGATTACGGCCGAAATGAAGATCAAGCGGCCCAGGCTCCTTTCGGATTTCGGTACCCTCTGGCCTGGGGAGATCCGCAATCGCGTCACGTGTGTTCGTCCACGGTACCGCATGTTCGGCGTATTCGGCGCTTCGGAGGTTCGGCGCGCTCTGTAAGTAGCCGTTAGTGGGATCATAATGAGTCTTCCTCGGCGGGAAGTACCAAGAAGGATCTGCGAAGTTGCAGCCGAGCACAAATGCCCTGTGGCGAGTCTGAGGCACGCCATAGTCTGCCGCGCATAGCTTGGCTGAAGCGACCCAGAATCCCATACTCACGGCTTGGGCCAGGATCGCCTTGAACTCCGGTGAGCCAAGCAGTTGAGGTACATTTTCCATTAGAAAACAGGCCGCTTCCGACCTTCGGACGATTTCCAGAAATGGCCGCCAGAGATGCTTGCGCGGATCGCCGTTACGCCCCTTGTTCAGAAGGCTGAAACCCTGACAAGGAGGCCCGCCTATTACGATCTCTGCCTGGGGAATTTTGGTGGTCGAATCTTCCAGTAGGTCTACTATGTCTCCGACGTGACAGTGATTTCCAAAATTTGCGTTGTAGGAGTCGGCGGCGTACTGGTTGATGTCGTTGGCCCACACCGGTTTGAAGGAGCCTTTTGAGAGACGCACGAAGCCAAGCGTCATTCCACCGCAGCCGGAGAATGCGTCTATCAGACGTATGGCGCGGTTGCCTGGCATCTCTCTCCCTTCCTACTTCCTCGAATCTTCCCGTGCTTAGTTCCATATATCAGGATAGTTTTCCGCGCAACCTTTTTTCTCTCAGCGATGAAGATTGACAGTACGAACGCAAAGAAGGATAGCTGACTGATGTCATGGTGGAGAATGCCGGTGACTGTTTGGGTATAGGAGTCCTTTGGGATCTGTAGTTGATCCATGACGATGGGCCCTTGGAGGTAGGATGTAGTGGGGGGAGAAGAGGAATGCACGGAAATTGGCCGTCGGGAGGTGTCGGGACAGAATCTGATGCCGGATGTCATGTCGGGGGCAGGCTTGAGATATTGGCATCTGCGTATATTTAATCGTTCACCGCGATCCCCCCGGTGTAGGGTGATCTTGGGGAATGCGCCATTTTTCGACCTTTTCTAGTCGCGCGATGTCGCGCACGCTTTTCATTACCTATTGACAAGATCTTATGGATGGGTTTTGGCTCCTCCCCATGACCAGGGAAGAAGCCGCAGCACTCGTGTACGAGAATCCGGAGGCAGCCGTTGTCTTGATCCTGCAGCTCGTGCCGACCGTGGAGTATCTCACGGCTCAGGTGAACCAGTTGGAACACAAGATAGCGGTTCTCACTCGGGACTCATCCAATTCCTCGAAGCCTCCCTCATCGGACGGACCTGCTGCCAAACCGAAGGCTCGGCCGCCCATGAAATCCAAGAAGCGCAAGCCCGGCGGTCAACCTGGCCACGAGGGGACCAAAAGGGACTTGATACCCACCGAAAAGGCCAACCTGGGTCAGAGTCAAGCTTGACATATTGGCATTTATGTCAGGTCTTGTCTTATCCTCTCAAGCTCCACCGCGAGACGGGGATTCGTTTCCGCCCGTGTACGCAGACGATTGACCGCTCGACTGAGGCTGCTTAGATCACGGCCCAGTCGCATGCACAGGTCAATCAGGGCCAGGAGGTCTTCAGACCAAACGAGATGGGCGATCACAGTGCAGTGATGCGTATATCAAATTGGTTGACTCCTTCTTCCAACAGATCGTAGAAACGAATCCGCTCCGACTCGTCAAAGAAAAGATCCCGGCCGGCGTTCCCGCGCAGCATCACATGATACACCGCGCCCGGAGAGTGAATGCATCCTCTCCTTGCCGGCAAACTACCCCGCAATCAAATGCCAATATATCAATCCTGACCGCGCCCCTCGTAAGCCCTCTTGAGGGCTGCAATGTCGAACTTTTTCATTTTGAGAAATGCTTCGGTCACCCGCGCGAGTTTCTTCTCGTCTTTCTCTCTCATCATCTCATCCATTACGGTGGGAACAATCTGCCATGAAAGGCCGTACTTGTCCTTGAGCCAACCGCACTGCTCTGCTTCCGGTACGGCGGAAAGCCTCTGCCAGTAGTAGTCTATCTCTTCTTGGGTATCGCAGTGGATCATGAACGAGATCGCTTCAGTGAACTTGAAAAGAGGACCTGCGGAAATCAGCATAAATTCCTGTCCCAGGAGTTCGATGGTAACGATATCCACCGAACCGGAGGGGGTGTTATGGATCGTGGTTGTCCCCTTGATCTTTGATTCGGGGAAAACGGAAGTGTAGAATTCGGCTGCCTCTTTAGCCTCTTTGTCAAACCATAAATGCGGGGTGATCCTCTGCATGAACTCCTCCCAGTGCCGACGCGGGGACTTCTTCGCCGTTGAATGTGACGAATAGGTCTTATGGTATTAAATCGGTTCTTTGCTTCCACAACGCGAAATCGGTCACATACCTGTACCCGCACACAGTGCTTATGTCCCTATCCTTTATTAGGCTCATCATTTTATTGAACCCATCTCTTGTCTCCACAGGAGGTCCGAAGGGATTGAGCGCCGCACCCTCACCCTTTAGGAAGACGTAATCGCAAATGAATAGAACATCCTCGAAGACATAGAATGTGAACCCCGGTGTGTGACCTCCAATATGAAACGCCTCAATCTCACCAATCTTGAAATTCTCAGTGAACAGCTCGTCAAAAGTGAAGGGTTTGCATATCTTGTGGAGCGAGTCCAGTTCATGGATTCGCACGCGGGCGAGGAACAGGTCTCGGTACAGATTTGAAGCTCCCAGGAAGTGATGGTGGGTGAAGATTATAGCTTCAACAGGGTCCAGACGCGCATCAAAAGACGACGGACAATCGATCCAGTACGCACCGCCATCCGTCTCGATCCTATATGCTGCATGTTCCAAACCCAGAGAAGGCACTGATTGGAGCCTTGTGACCTTTTCGTTCACCCGCGTGCCTTGGACCCTGTACCTTTGCGAGCACTTCTCCGAGGCGATGAAGTTACGCTGGTGAGCGCCGCAAAACGGGCAGTACTCAGTGTAATACCCAACCATGTTGAATCCGCAGACCGTGCAGACGTATTGATTTGTTTGCTTAACTCTGATTGCCTGGAGATCCACGTCCGGCATATTCGGTCCCTCCCCATAGCCGTATTTTTCCCATTTCACTAAGCCGCACCATTCCAGCCCTCGTGCCTAATCGTCATCGCGGCGGAGCAGTGCGTATTCCAAGCCAAGAGTCCGCTCAGGGTTCATTCCGGGAAATTCCCGACTTGGACAGAAGTACCTCCCCATCCACAACGGCGTCAAACCAGTGGCTGAGCCGAAGCAGAAGTATGTGAGGATCTGCGGCTGCTAAATTCCGTCAAACGAGTCGATAACCAGCCGCTTTCCACCCGTCCACACCACCGCCGAGGACTTTGACATTGGTATAACCTTTTTCCAGGTGCTTGGCTGCCTGACCGGCAGCCGTCGCCTCTTGCGGTCACGCGCAATAAAAGATGATCTCCTGATCTTTGGACAGCGAAGGAAGTTTAGATCTGAACTCCGTGAACGAGATGGCTCCTTCGAGGTGCAACCGTCCGAACCTGTCATCGTCGTCGTAAGCACAGACGAGGAGCGCTCCGCGGTTCGATTTCTCATAAGCATCTTTTGGACTAATACGTTCAGGGTTTGCCATTACTAATACCCCCTCTCACAGAAATTTACTCAATTGTCCGTCATTGAAATCGGGCTGTCAATCCTCCCGCAAAAGCAAGAGGCGCAACGTGACGTTCTTACGATCTTTTTATCAGAACAATTCGACTGCTGACCATTCGTCATCACTGCTGAATTCCTATTGTTAAGCATGAGAATGCCGGCTTGTCCTACCTCGGTAGCGCAATCCCACCGACATCCCGGCCGCGGCGTAGTCAGAATAGAGATTGAATGTCTTTAAGCAGCCGAACCAGCGTGCCGCCGCTCCGCTCTATGAACCAGAGGACTTGGAGGATTATCGGCGAACGAGGAAATCTCCTGATCCTCGCCAAGCGGTACGCAGTCCGAAGCAGCCGCGACCTATGCCCGCGGCAAATCCAATCTCCGATGCCGTACCACTGGGACTTGCCGAGATTCGCAAGCTCGTGACCGTGCGTTCACGATGGGTCAAACCGGTCTTTTGGGTGGAGACAGAATGGGATCGAACATCTCGGTGCCGAAATACCGGCAGTAAGGAACGCACTTGCTCATGAGCATGAAGAGCATCTTGTCGTGCAGATGGGTCGCTTCTTCAAGGCTGTCGAAATTCCCGCCGCCCTTGGAGATGATCAGATCGGCCTTCTCAGTGAGGTCCCTTACGTCTTGCGAACATCTGGAAAGAACCGTTCCCGGCAACGGTCCTTGAATACCGTTTTCGATGGGGTGAGCGAGCGCGTCCAAACCAACGAGACGGGCATCTTCCAACGTGGCGTCGTTCAGCGCGGGAACGCTTCGTACCACGTAGTAGATCTCGGGATCGCAGACCGTACGGACGGTTTCGAGAAACACCTTGTCAAACACGATCTCCCCGCAATTATCCGCGAAGATCAAGACCGTGCGGCTCTCTATGAGCCTTTGTTCAAGGAGACGGAAATGCTTCGGAGCCGGCCTGCGTTCGAGTTCCTTGCGTACGAGAGGTTCAACGTCCACGGATCCGCCCGACCACATGAGGTCGAGGGAGTTGCCGATAATGGCCAGATTCGCGGCCGTGGAGAGCGGGTCGTCGGATTCCTTCACAAGGTTTCTCAGCTGGGGGAGGAGTTGCATGCCTTTTTCGTTCTGCCTGTCTTTCATGGATCGGAAAGGATCGGGAGTGGCGAAGGAACGGGAAATGAGACCCAAGGCAGGCTCAAATACCTCCGGACTCGTCAAATCCCAGGCCGGCCGCGTAATCCCGGGGATCCGCAGAATCTCTGAAATGAGTTCCTTGGTCAGGCCGTCGTCCGTCGTCAGTTCTCTGATTCCCGACAGAGAAGCCTTGTAGATGCATCCGATACAATCGGGCTGAAGCAGCATGGCGTATCCTCATCGTTCCGGTGTCGCCGGCACGCAAGATTTCGGCTGTCCCGGCGATTGCTTGCCATCTTACGAGATTTCCGCAAAGGACGAAAGTTTCGTGAGCCCCTCGGGAGAGTTGATCCCACAGTCGGCCCGCGTGGCGGGAGGTTTACTTGAAGAAACATTATTGATAAGTTTAACGCTTGTCGGCGTACCGCCGGCGTTCGCGGGCACGTCGTCAAATTTCCGCGGGCGCCGGCTTGCGCGCGTCCGGCGTCGGAGTCATGTTCATGCCCATGTCCACAAGCCAAAAGGTGTTGCGGTACCGCTGGTTGATATTCGGCGTAATGGCCTTGACCTACCTGTCGGCATTTTTCCATCGAGTATGTCCGGCCGTGGTGGCGGTGGACATTCAGGAGTCGTTCGGTATTTCCGCGGGCCTCGTGGGATTGCTCGCGTCGACGTATTTCTACAGCTATGCGGCCATTCAATTTCCTGCCGGACTTCTCTCCGACACGCTCGGTCCGCGGAAGAGCGTGACCGTTTTCGTGCTCCTCGCCGCGGTGGGGAGCATTCTCTTCGGTCTGTCGCCGACGCTGGAAATCGCGTTGCTTGGCCGCGTACTGGTCGGTTTTGGTGCCGGCATGGCGTTTACCCCGACAATGAAGATATTGTCCGGGTGGTTTCGAGTCACCGAGTTCACGCGAATGAACGGCATCCTGCTGTCCGTGGGCGGGCTCGGAGCACTCACCGCGGCCGCGCCGCTTGCTTTCATCACCGGCCTGGTCGGGTGGCGAACCACGTTCGAACTCATCGGTTTCGGCACGCTGGTCCTTGCCGGCCTTGTGTGGCTCGTGGTTCGCAATACCCCCGGAGACATGGGCTGGCCTTCATTGGAAGAGATAGACCCGGTCTACGGGAAGACCCTCGGACCTTCACGACGGATCCCGCTCTGGGAGGGCGTGCGTCAGGTGCTTTCCGAAAAGTACTTCTGGGCCGCGGCTTTCTGGTCGGTGTTTTCCATGGGCGTGTTCTTTTCGTTCGGCGGCCTGTGGGCAGGTCCCTACCTGATACACGTCTACGGCATGTCGAAAGCGGAGGCCGGCGGCGTCCTCAACATGTTGTCCGTGGGGATATTGGTGGGCAGCCCCATTATGGCGTATCTCTCGGAACGGGTGTTTCGCAGCCGCAAGAAAGTACTGATCGCGTCGTCGGGCCTTCTCACCCTGGTCCTGCTGTTCTTGAATCTGTTTCCCCAGGGATTGCCTCGACCGGCCCTGTATCTCCTGTTTCTGCTCATGTCCGCGACCGCCCTGGCCCCGGGGGTGGTCAGCATCACCATCGTCAAAGAGTTGTTTCCTGTTGAAATCACGGGAACATCCGTTGGTACGGTGAACCTCTTTCCGTTCGTCGGCGGAGGCGTGCTGCAACTTGTGGCGGGGCTGTTGCTGGACAGTTACCCACAGACCGCTTCAGGAGCCTATCCCATTGAGGCCTATTCCCGCATTCTGCTGGTTTTCCTCGGGGGGGGCCTGATCGCTTTCCTCTGCACGTTCCTCATGAAAGAGACGTACCCTCACCGACATGGCTCCCGCCGCGGGTGAGGTTTACGGCCCGTATACGGCACGACATTTCGGTTGGTATACGAATTCACCGACATGGCTCCCGCCGCGGGTGAGGTTTACGGCCGCGGTCACTTATTGGAAACGTGGTTCTTGTCCTCGTAGTGTTTCAGCAGGTCCCTCTTGATCTTGTGAAGCTTGTCCGACAAGGACACCTTATAGAGGTGAGGATTGGGCAACCGCTTGTACTCGGGCTCCAGGGACTCCACTTGACGCGTCGCCCTCTGCCTGATCTCTTCCAGCGAAGGCAATTCGTACACTTGTCGACCTTCCCGGAAGATGGGAACCATGACCTCTTCCGCTCTGTAGGGCTGTTTGTACGTTTTCTTCATATAGTCGTACATCGGGTGATGAGCCCTTACCGGCTCGCCCGTGGGTAAAGGTTCGTCCACTTCCGCCAGAAGATCGCCGATCATTCTCCCGTTTCCATTGAAGAACCGGACAATCTTCTTGACGCCGGGGTTGGTGACCTTGTTGGGGTTCTGGGAAATCTTGATCTTGGGAACAAGCACGCCGTCTTCCCGGTCCGCTGCCATGAGCTTGTACACAACGCCCAGGGCGGGAGTCTGGTATGATGTGATGAGCCTTGTTCCCACGCACCAGATGTCGATAGAGGCACCCTGCGCCCTCAAGCTCTCGATGATCCATTCATCGAGATCGCTGCTGGCCAGGATCTTGACTTCCGGAAAACCGGCCGCGTCGAGCATGTTGCGCGCGGCCTTGGAATAGTACGCAAGGTCTCCGCTGTCTATGCGAATACCGTTTAGAGTGTTGCCGGATTCCCGCATGTCGCGCGCTACCTGTATGGCCCGTCGTATCCCCTGAATGGTGTCGTAGGTGTCGACAAGCAAGACACAGTTGTTCGGGAACGTGTCCGCGAAACCGTGAAACGACTCGATTTCGTTTTCAAAACTTTCCACCCAGCTGTGGGCATGGGTGCCCCGCACCGGGATGCCGAAAAGTTTGCCCGCCTTGACGTTGGACGTGCCGACGCAACCGCCGATGTATGCGGCCCTCGCACCATAGAGCGCGGCTTGAACACCATGGGCCCGCCGGGTCCCGAAATCAACCACCGGCGCCCCTCCTGTGGCCATACACATTCGAGCCGCCTTCGTGGCAATGAGCGTCTGGTGACCCACGAGGGCCAGCATGGTCGTTTCGAGAATCTGTGCTTCCGCAATCGGTCCAACCACACGAATAAGAGGTTCCTGGGGGAAGACCACCGTTCCTTCCGGTACCGCCCAGACGTCTCCGGTGAATTTTATGCCGGACGCCAGTGCGGCCAACGCATCGGCCGAAAAGATGCCGAGGCTCTCGAGATACTCCAAGTCGTCCGGGTACATGCCGAGATTGTTGATGTAATTGATGACGCTCTCGAGCCCGGAAAAGATGCAGAATGCTCCATTGTCGGGATTCTGCCGATAATAGAGATCGAAGCAGGCTCTTTGCCGGCTCCTCCCGAGAACCTTATAGCCGGCAACCATGGTGAGTTCGTACAGATCGGTGTCCAGAGTGAGGTTTGGACATCTCACTCCGTCCAGAACGCGGACCGCGTCCAGATCCCCCAGGACTGCATTGGAATCCGCGTCGACGAGCTCGACGGAATCAAGAATCCTTCCGGTTGAGGGGTCGCGAAGAATCGGTTTCACACTGCCCCTCCTTTCTCCTGTGCGGCAAAAAAAGCCCGGAATGACTCCTCGTACGGCTCCGACGCGGTTCCCCACTCGGTTATGATGCCGTGAATCAGTTCATGGGGGGTCACGTCAAAGGCTATGTTTCTGACGGCAACTCCTTCGGGCGCAATGGCTATCCCCCCGATGTGGGTCACCTCGCGGGGGTCCCGCTCCTCGATGGGAATCTCCGTTCCGCTTCGCAGAGACATGTCGATGGTCGAAAGCGGTGCGGCCACATAAAACGGGATTCCGTGGTGCCTGGCCAGAACGGCCACCGAATAGGTCCCGATCTTGTTTGCGGCATCTCCGTTGGCGGCTATACGGTCGGCCCCCACGATTACCTTCTGAATCTCACCCCTTTGCATCAGTGCACCCGCGGTGTTGTCCGGTATGAGCGTCACGGGCACCCCGAGCTTCTGCAATTCCCATGAGGTTATCCGCGATCCCTGATTCAGAGGTCTTGTCTCGTCGGATATCACCCGTATGTTCTTTCCGTTCTCAAATGCGGACCGGATTACGCCGAGAGCCGTGCCGTACCCTGCGGTGGCAAGTCCGCCCGCATTGCAGTGCGTAAGTACCGTGTCACCGTCATCCAGCAGCCCCATTCCGTTGTGACCGATCCGTTCGCACAAGGCGCGGTCCTCCCGTTCCAACGCGACGGCTTCTTCCACCAGCAGTGCCGAGGGGTCGGGAACGTTCAACTTCTCGGCTTTTTCCAACACGGCCCTCATTCGCGACACCGCCCAGAACAGATTCACCGCCGTCGGCCGCGTCGCGGCTATTTGTGCGCACACCTCATCGAAACGTGCGCGATATGCCTCCCGGTCCATCCCCGAAGCACCGAGCATTCCCAGGGCTATGCCCATGGCCGCGGCAACTCCTATGGCAGGGGCTCCTCGGACGGCGAGACGCTTGATCGCGTCGCACATTTCGTCAACTGTTCGAATTTCAATGTACTTTTCATCAAGCGGTAAGAGCGTCTGATCCAAGAGTCGAATGTGATCGCCCCTCCACTCTATCGTGCGAAATGGATCTTCCAATATGCCTCCTCGGCAAGCTCGATCGACTCAAACTCGTCTCTGTCGCGTACCGCCGGCGGTCGTGACGTCCAACGACCCCCTCCGATAGGCTTAATTCCGACAACCAGATTTTTGTCTACCATGCGGTCCGCCGGCGGTCAAGTTCCCCTCGCAGAGAGACAAGGCGCCGCGTAGAGGAAGTGCCGCAGGCCACCAAGTAAATGATCCGGATATTTTCATAATTTATTGTTGTTTGCTCAAAAAGTATTTGCTAAATCGTCACAGTCTTGCTATATGACTGGAAAAACCTTGAGGGTATCCACGATGAACTTCAGGTCATCTTTCATCGTCTTCACATTGCTCACCCTGACTCTACTCTGTGCCGCGAATCCAGGTTACTGTGAGCGAACCTGGTACCTGTCCGTCTGCCAGGAACTCGTCTCTTCTGCGCGAGCCTATCAAGCGCGGGCCGAGTCACACAATCAGATAGCCAGGTCTTACATGTTGCAGATCGAGAACATGGCGCAACTGCCCAAGAATCAGGGCACCATAACCGCCATGGACAACCTCTTTGCCCAATATGACCAGAATCGAAAGATGGAGGGCAAATTCCGGGAGCTGTATCGTCAGGCCACCGAAGAAGCCAAACAGTGTATGAAATCAATTGACTGAGGTCTGAGAATTACGGTTCGTCACCCTCAGGGGACTGGTAACGATAGATTGATTCCCGGGATTCCCGCGCCGAGTCGGGCGCATCCGGAACGTGGAGAAGTCTCCTAAACAGGGGTTATCCTCACTTTCAGCACGCTGCATGTCACGGCCGGACGGTAAGCACTCCCCCATCGCGTACCGTCCGGCCCTTCGTCTTTGAGGGAGGGGTGATACGCCGGATTCTCCGGCGGCACCGGCACACGGCGAACCGCGGCCGCGAGCCCTCGTGTGAGAGGGTTCCCAATCGTCGACCGCGAGACTTGGGGAAAAGACAATGACCGCTTCGCACACCGATCAATGGACCACCCTCGAAATCACTGTTCCTCACGAGCTTGCCGATGCCGTCAATGACTTCTGCATCGATCAGGGAAGCGGAGGCGTCGTCATCGACGATTCCGACGCGCGCGTCGTACGCGTTACCGCGTATTTTCCTTCGCATCGCCGGCAGGCCGTGGAGTCGCGATTGCGAGAGTTGCTTGCCGCCCTCGCGGAGACTTTTCCCGATCTTCCCGCGGCTGAACTGGTGGTCTCGCAGTTGCCTCACCAGGACTGGGCCACGGCCTGGCAGAGCCGGTTCAGACCAATCGAAGTCGGAAAGCATCTTATGGTGACTCCTCCGTGGATTGAGCCGCGTTCGGAACATCGCACTCCGATCGTAATCGAGCCTGCCGAAGCTTTTGGAACGGGGACCCATGAGACCACTCAAGGATGTCTGGAGCTCCTCGAAGAGGCTGCCGAAGAATTGACCCGGACAGGAACTCGATTCAGCGTTCTCGATCTGGGGTGCGGCTCGGGAATTCTTGCCATAGCCGCCAAGAAACTCGGAGCCTTTCGGGTAACCGGCGTTGATAACGACCCGGCGGCGATACGATCCGCTCGTCGGAACGCGGCCCTCAATAACCTTGAGATAGACCTGGACTTGAGGAATCAGACATTGACGGAATGTTCCGAGCCCACGGACCTCGTGGTCGCCAACCTCGATCCCCTGACTTTGCTGGCCAATAGGAAGCTGATCGCAGCACTTTTCACGCGTTTCCTGATTCTTTCAGGCGTTCCTCTGGACCAGTGGGATCAGGTCAAGGAGATGTACCGGTCGGATCGGTCGGCACTGAGGAGGGAAATCACGAGATCGGAGTGGGGCTGCGGACTGTTTGAGAAGGTGAAGTGAGGTCACCGAGCGATTACGAACACGTGACCGTATTCACGAAATCCTGTACTAGGCTTTGTCCCGCGGTTGATCCCTTTCGGCTCGAGATAGGATAAGACTGTCGATCGGTTCCAACACGAGGTCTCTCGGCGAGACCCCTTCCAGAAAATCGTCAAGTGCCATGGAACCGGAAAGCTCTTGAAGGCGCTCTACAAGCTCGTGGTAGCGGTTTCCGAGGACCTTCAGGATCTCCAGCTTCTCGTCTCGAGATGCGTCGGGGACAAAATCCACGTGGAAGAGCAATACGCCGGCTCTTTCTGCATCCTCGTCGGAGAGGGGAACGACCAGGAGGTTCTCCCGTCCTAACCGACCGGAGCTCCAAACGGCCCTCCCGAGACGCAGCGCGGTTCGTTTGCTTCCCATGGCCTGTCCGGGTTTGTCGAAGCGGGACGGCTTGCCCATGCTTGACCCGAATCGCGTCTTGATGTGGAGCCACGGTCCGCCCTTTTGGTCCACGGGAGACCCGTCCAGGGTCAACACCAGAGAATAGTGGATTCCGCCGATGATGTCGGCCACAATAGGGGAAACTCCTCTCAGCATTCGCCGATCCAGCTCCCGAATTTGAGAGGGAGAAGCCGAAAGCTCAGCCAACGCCTTCAGTATGCAATCCGGCAAGACTTCTTGGGGTCTCGAGATGCCCACCGTCACGGTTTTTGCCTGGTGACGGATCGTATCGATCGGTCGAGTGAGTTCTTCGACGGCCTTGCTCAAAATGGCGATACCTTCTCGAATGACCTCTTTGGCCCCATTTCCGTCGCCGTACCTTTCTTTCAGTCTCGATGTGTAAACCGCCAACAGCCCCACCGTGGAAGCCGGGAGCGATGCGTCCATTTCGCCTGAGGCAAGATATTCGATGATTTTCGTGAACCTCCGTTCCAGGTCCTCTACGGCCGGAGGATCGGACTTCTCCAACATTTCGGAGAGTTCTCCACGTACCTGCCTCAACTTCTCAGCTCCTGCGTCGATGCCCAACGCGGCATAAAATCCCCACAAATGCCCGGCAACGGTTGCAAGGACAAAACCCAGCCCACTCCCCGTACGGGGAAGCTCGATCACGCGCTCGGCTTGTTCACGAAAGCGCGTTTCCCCTCGCGCGCACAATACCAGCGGCTTACCGTAGTGGGCACGAAAAATGGCCACTTCTTTTACCGTATCCTGAATTAGTTGCTGCGGAAGGTCGTTGGCCACGACCAACGTCAACGGTTCCGTCGACAGGTCTATGTGCTTCTTGTCCTCGGTGTGGTCGCACGGTATGGACTTGTAACAAAGTTCGCTCAACTTGATGCGTATCTCATCCGCGGCGATCTTGTTGGAACCATTGCCTACCACGGCCCAGTTGCGGCTTCGCGGTCCGTACGTCTGGGCAATCTCTTTGATGACGTCCCGCTGTGCCAGCACCCAATCGATGTCCGCGGGCAGTCGTTCCAGGTCTTCCATTGCCGTGTAGATCTGCTCGTCGCCGAGCGTCTTGAGCTCCGAAGCCAGGAGCAACGCGGTGAGTTCGCCCGCGGCTATCTGGGAATAAAAGGCTTTGGTGGAAGCAACCGCCATTTCGACGTCGCGTCCGTCACTGGTATAGAAATGTGAATCAGATTTCGACACGAGCGGAGAATTGCGCCTGTTGACGATGGAATGGATCCATGCGCCTCTCGATCCCGCCACGTCGACGGTTCGGTTGGTGTCCGTGGTCGTACCGCTCTGGGAAATCGCAATGACCAGCATGTCCGAAAGCGGTTGTTCGGACAAAAAACCCGACATTTCAGAGGCCTTAGATGCACTCACGTGGATGCCGGATCCTTCCAGAGCACGGTCGATCAGGTATGCGGTACCTTTGGCCGCAACCGCGGCGGTGCCTTGGCCGATCGCCATGATTCTCCGGACGGGAGGCAAACCCGGATCGCGAAAACGGCTCAACAGCCGTCCCAATGCCGTTTGGGTGTCCGCAGTGAAGTGAACCTTGCCTCGGCTCTTGCGATACTTACCTTTGATCGTCTTCCTCACGCTCGACGATGCTTCATGGATCTCTTTCTCAAAATAGTAGTCGTAGGCTCCTCGATAAATGTCCCGTGAATGGATATAAATGGGTTCCGGTGTGATTTCGGATGGTTCGCCGTCCTCAAGGTGATACCCCGTCCAGTTCTCCCCAAGGTCGCGGTCCGCGGCAACAGCCATACACATTCCGCCCTTGAGGGTTCCTGCAAGACTGTAGGATCGACGAGTCAGCGAAGCCAGACCGTAGACCTCCGACGCGAGGATAAAACCGTCCTTGAGCCTTCCAACGAAAAGGCTTTGCCCGCTGCCCTTTTGTCCGAGGTACAGTGTTCGGGGGTAAAGCGGATGCTGCATGACAACGGCCAGAGAACCCTCGCTGCGCCGCATCACGTCTGCAAAGCGTTCTTCCGGCGTCCGCGTCGAGTTGGTGCCCAGTCGGTACACGAGCGGCAGTATCTTCGCATCGGTCGTAACCAGCGGATCGACCGCATATCCCTTCTCATAGACGACTTGCTCGAGCAGCATATGATAGTTGTCGACATCTCCGTTGAGGACGAACTGAGCCCCGCTGTCCCGGCACGTCTCACTCTGGTCCTTTCCGAACAGACTCCCGTCCACCGGATGACTGTTGGCAAGACTGATGATGCCGTTTGACGCCCATCTCGTGTGAGCCAGCACGTTAACGTGCACCGTCAGGTCCGCGGTTTTCCACAGACGCGTATCGGCCCGTATTGCCTTTCTCAACGCAGCCGTATTGTCTCCCAGGCGTCCCACGAGATTTGCCACCTTGTACACGAATGTGAGAACGGTGTCGCCCGAGGACGACTCCGCACAATAGCACCGTTGTTCGACACCGTTCACCGACTCGATTACGGGTTCGGTCGTACCGGGCATCCGGTTGGGAATCTCTTGCGGGGGGGGAGCGTCTTCACCGAGGACACATTGAATCGACAGGCCGGCCGAATCACGTCCACGAACTTCCAAACGGTCAAGATTCTCGACCACCTGTTGAACCGACCAAGCCACAAACCGACGGGACCGTGGCACCTGCTCACGAAACATGCCGGCCGGCATGAGGTCCCGGGTCCTCTCCGCGTTGCCCAGGACGTCCGCGCGCAGTTGCCAGACGCAATCCCGTGTCGTTTCCAAGATGCGTTCGAGGAGATCGGTGGGGCCGGAGTCCGCGATTGACTGCTCAATTCGTTGCAGCGCGGTGTCGAGCTGTCCGACGAGCTTCCGAACTCGACCGAGCAATACTCTTTCTTCGACCAGTTCCAGATGCATCCCGAATGACATGAGGTCGTCATGGCGGTCGGCAAGAGCTTCAAGAATCCGGGCGAGTGAAGCCGGGTCACCGTTATCCGTGAGGTACCGCTCCATGTGTTCGATCACCGCGTCCATCCACGCGGCATCGGGTTCCTCCGACCACCGAGAGTTACTGATGAAGCCTGCTATTCCGCACACGACAAGATCCTTTCAAAGTTAATGCGAACCGATGACGGGGCCCCGTGGAAATCCATTATACACGTGTGAGTTTCAATCAGTTAATACCGGTCGCCCCCGTTGTTTCTTCACGGCTGTCTGTTCAGAGGAGCCATTTCTTTGGGAAGGGGGGCCGGCGAAGCTTGCAGGGCGGATTCCATGGATTGTGGTCGAAAGACCTGGACAAGATCCTTGTGCGTGGCGGGGGAAATCAACCCATCATTCAGGAGCTTGTCAAGCCTTTCTTCTTTGACTTTGGGTTGCCCCCTCAGGAACGAAGGATCGCTCACCAACAGACGCCATGCAGGAAGCTTTTCCGTCTCTTTCTTGTTGAGCGGAGCAATCAGTCCTTTGTGCTCGAGGTCCCTGAGTTTCATCAAACGGTCCAACGGGGTCCCGGTCTCGAAGCTCTCATCCAGCGCCAATGCTTCCGATATGAGCAGAGCCTCGGTCGGCACCCGGTAGTGCCGGCCAATGAGCCCCTCGTCGCTCAGTTTCTTCAGAGTTGCAAGGGCCTCCGCCGGACTCCGACTCTCGTACCCTTTTGCGCCCAGAACAACCGCTCCTGCGTAGAGCCTCGAATAGGCCAGCGCGACCGACCAATCGACGAGGTCCTTGTCCTGCAATCGGCGGATGAGGTCCAGTCGTTTTGCGGGCGGCAAGTGGAGGTAACGAGTCTTTCGGACAAGGTATTCCGCAAGGAGGACGCGGTTGAGGAAGTCTCTCGGGAGCTTCAGATGACTCAGCGTCTTATCTTGAGTCAAGGTCGACCATTTCTTGAGCCTTTCGAGAGGGTCCGACGTCTCCCTCAGGTACCGATCTCCCCAGTCCAGCAAAAAGAACGAGATATCGGTCTGCCTCAATTTATTCGATTGCAGCAGGTCCGCCGCGGTACGCAGGTTCGATAATGGGTCCTTGCCCTTGAACTCGGGAGAATCGATGATGCCCGACATCAGGTCGAATGCCTCGAGAGGCTCTCCGTGGTGCAGAAGGAGCATCAGTACTGCGATTACAATGGGGATCGCCCTCAGGAACAGACTCAGGTCCCGGTCACGGCTGCGTTTCATTCTTGTTACCGATACCCCATGAGTGCAGGCTTACCCCGCGGTAAGCAATTTCTTGTTCTCTGCAGAGAATCTTCCCAAGACATGAAACCAGACGAAATGCGCGTAGGACAGGATAAGCGCCATTAAGAGCCCCGAGACGACGAACCCGAAGGGGATGACGTGGCTGAAGAACATTACGCCCGCCCAGGTCATGGTTATGCAGGTCAGACCCACGACGACGGAGAACAAGACCAGCATGAGGTAGGCTTTTCCGCCCTTGGTTATCACGCCGAGCACCCTGCCGGGATTCAGTGCCGACCCAACGCTCCGAGTTCCGTCCACGATGACCAAGCCGGCAGGAACGGTAAAAAGGGAACCAAGGTACAGTATCATGCTTACGATTACAAGAGCGTAGCCGAGCGTCACGTCCCGGTTGACCCAGAAATAAACCGCAGCCAGCAGAGCGGCAACCACGGGAATGACCGTATACACCGCGAGTACAACCAGGATGTTCACCCCGTCCGCGACCATGCTCTTGATCTTGGAGAAATCCCAGTCGGGCGGCGGATTCTGCGGGTTCACCTTACTCTGATTCATGAGATTCGACAAATACCCGTACAATAAGAGCCAGAGCGCGATGCTCACGAAGAATCCGACAACGACTTCGAACGAGAGCGCGGTGGCGGCAACGAACGCCATACCGGCAAATAGTGCGAGAGGCAACGGCTTGCCGCCGGAAATGGGATAGGAGACTATTGCGGGAATCTGCTCATAGAACAAGCCGGTTGTGGGAGATCCCTCTGAAGGGCCTTCCTCTTCTTCCTTGTCCAGCAGTGAGATCGTCTCGAGAGCCGCGCCCGCCGCGTTCTTCAGGGGTTCAAAGAAATAACCTTTGAATTCAGCTACTTCACTCGCCTTCACCCACGGTCGTTCACCCATGCGCAAGGAGGTCTGGGCGGTCACCCGGCTCGATCGAATCATGTCAATCACTTCACTGCCGGTAAACGGACCGTTAATCTGGTCGTGAGCCAGGACCAACCAGTGTCTTCCCATTTCGTCCCGGGGTCCGGCCGAGGGCGCGGCCTGTTCGAACACATGGTCTTCCACGAAGTCGGCCGATTTTCCGGAGACCCCTATTCCCGAGTCGTGATAATCTCCTTCTTCAGGAAGCTGGGTGGTTTCGAAATTCGTAGGGGGTTTGAAATCCAGATCCGGTCGACTCTGAGGCGACGGTGTCGCGGGGGCCTTGACCTTCAGTTTCAAGACCTTGCCGCATTTCTTGCACGTGAAACTGACCGGTTTATCGGTGACGGGTATTCGTATCTTATACGATGTCCCGCAACCGCTGCATTTTATTCGAGCCTCTTTCTTTTCCATCGTAACTTGTGTGAGCATCCAAATGAAAATCGGGTTTAAGCTCGGTTCCCTGATCCAATGTTGGCGAAGATATTAGAATACATCCGAACTGATGGAAAGGTTTTTTTGTTCCAATCCCTCAATGATCCATTTTCTCGGGAGCTGCGATCGCGTACCCCTTGGCGTAATAGTACCAACGGTATATCTTATGGCGAGGATGGTCGCCCCTTGGGATGCCCGGAGGAAGCCCTCACCGTATCCCGCTTGTATCGTCGGCAACCGGAGGTACTCAATTGATTGATTTTCATACACATACTCTATTCAGCGACGGAGTATTGAACCCCAGTGAGTTGGTACGTCGCGCCAATGTCATTGGATACCGTGCCATCGGGCTTGCCGACCATGTGGATGCGTCCAGTCTTGATCTTGTGGTTCCCAGAATCATCAAAGTGGCCAAGGAACTGAATCGATTCCAGGAAACCGTCGTGATTCCGGGAGTTGAAATCACTCACGCGCCTCCGGCGCAAATTGGATACCTCGTGGAGGAGGCGCGACGGCTGGGAGCCCTGCTCGTCATAGTTCATGGAGAGTCTCCGGTGGAACCGGTCGCACCGGGAACCAACCTCGCGGGAATCGAGGCCGGCGCGGACATCCTGGCTCATCCGGGCTTCATTACCCCTGAAGAGGCGCGGCTTGCGGCACGAAAGGGAGTGTACCTGGAGATTACGTCGCGACACGGCCATAGCCTCACCAACGGGCATGTGGCTCGAATTGCATTGGAATCCGGAGCAGGTCTCGTCATTGACACGGATACTCATACCCCCGACAATCTCATCACCCGAGATGGAGCTTTCCGGATATTGGTCGGAGCAGGACTTGACGACGATCAGGCTTTGTCGGTCATGACGACGAACGAGCATCTGCTGCGCATATTTCAGGAGAGATTGAGTCACGCATAAGAGGTACGAATGCTCCCCTTCCGAAGCGGTGGAAAGCGCCGATTTAACCGTCTTATCACGATCGTAATAGTCGGAACATGGGTGGTGCTCATGGGAGCGCTCCTGCGCGACGAATACATGCCCGCCGTTGCAGAGATGGCCGATGCCGTTCAATTGTCCGCGGTCGAGTCGGACGACTGGTTCCTGATTCGAATGGGCGGTGCGTACGCGGGATTCGGAAGATCCCGTCAAATCAGGAAAGGCTCCCACTGGAGACTTCGTGACGACCTCCGCATCTCTTTGAATATCCAGGGCCAGATAAAGCCGGTGCGGATAGTGAGCGAGTCCGACGTCGATGATGATTTTCGCCTGATCTCGTTTCGTCTGAAGGTGTCCTCCGGACTCATCGGTTTCGAACACAAGGGTAGGATGGACGGCAGAACCTTGATCACCGACCTTCCCGGAGCCAAAGGTTCCGCGACAAAAAAGATAAGACTCTCCGAGGTCCCAAGAATATCTCGCTCGTTGGGGTTGCCTCTCCCCTTGACCGGCCTGAAGGTCGGGGACGAGATCAAGATACCGATTTTCGATCCCATGGACTCAAACAAGTCGGACGCGTCGATACGTGTGGTTGAGCGAGCCGACTTGACAATAGCCGGGAGAAAGATTGACGCGTGGCGGGTGCGTGCAAGCATGCGGTCCGTGGATCTGGTCATGTGGATCGACGATGAAGGCCGGCTACTCAAAGGCCGCATGCCCCTCGGGATCACTGTTGTTCGTTCCGATCGCCGGGAAATCGCCAATGAGATGAGCGGTACGAGAGATCTGCCCGAACTGGTTTCTCTTACGGCCGTTCCCGTGTCCGGGTCCATACCGGACGCCGAGGATCTCAAACTGGTCCGCCTGCAGGTGCAGGGAACAGGTGATTGGGGCTTTCCCGCCAACGATTTCCGACAGAAGTTCGAGAACTCCGAATTGACCGTCACTCGGGAGGAGATTCCCAAGGCAACCTATTCGCTTCCGAACGGTGAGCCGCAAATGGAAGAATACTTGAAGTCGTCACGTTTCATCCGAAGCGACAACCCGGAGATCGTGAAGACCGCTCGTGAAATCATCGGAAAAGAAACGGATCCGGTAAAGGCGGCGAGGCTCATAAACAACTGGGTCTTCAAGAACCTCAAGAAGGTGCCCACCCCCGCGGTGCCCGATGCTCATACCGTGCTTCTCAGCAGACAAGGCGATTGTAACGAACACGCGGTGTTGGCCGTATCCTTGGCCCGGGCCGTGGGGCTCCCTGCAAAGATTGCCGTGGGACTGGTCTATTCCGGAGAGGGCTTCTATTATCACGCGTGGGTTGCCTATTGGGCCGGCAAGACCTGGTTCACCGGGGATCCTCTCATGAACCAAATGCCCGTCGGCCCCACTCATGTGACGCTTCTCTATGGGGACGTGGACAAACACGTTAATGTGATATCGTTTCTCGGACGGCTGAAACTCAAGGTGCTGGAGACCGGGACGGAGCGGTCCGGTTGAGACTTCGTATGTTCTTTTCTCTCGTTCCCAGGCTCCGGCCCGATCTTGTCGGAGACCTCGTGCGGCATGCGTAGTGGTTCATGGCGCAAATACGGTGACACATTCTACTGCCGTTACCGAGTCCGAGAACCGGAACCAGAGCTTTCCGGGCACGGAGGCCCGGGCTACGAGAGAAGGTGCGGAGCCTCACACCACTTTCGTGGGACGGGCCTCCGTGCCCGTCTCCCCGGCGACAGTGCCCGTAAACGCGACCGTATTTACGCCACTCGGCACTCAGGAACAAAGGATATAACTTCTAACCATGATCACCGTAGAAAACCTCGCAAAAAGATTCAACAAGACGCAAGCCGTCGACCACATCAACCTTCATGTGCCCCCCGGGGAAGTCATGGGATTTCTTGGGCCGAACGGCGCGGGCAAGACGACCACCATACGCATGATGGCCGGGCTCATGAAACCGGACACGGGTACGATAGTTCTGGCCGGATTCGACCTCTTGTCGCAGCCCGAGCAGGCCAAGGCCGTTACGGGATTTGTGCCGGACAGGCCGTACCTGTACGAAAAACTCACCGGATGGGAGTTCCTCGAATTCATCGCGGGCATTTACCGGGTCGAAGCGTCCGAGCTCAATAGGCTGGGGATGCAATACTTGGAAATGTTCGAGCTGATGGACTGGAAGGATGAACTCATCGAAGGCTATTCTCACGGTATGAAGCAGCGGCTCATAATAAGCTCCGCGCTGCTGCACCAACCAAAGATATTCATCATAGACGAGCCTATGGTGGGACTCGATCCCCGTGGCGTGCGCCTGGTGAAAGACCTCTTCTCCCAGATGGCCCGATCAAGAGGCATGTCTGTGTTTCTGTCAACCCATACCTTGGCCGTGGCTGAAGAAATCTGTACGCTCATCACCATCATTCACAAGGGGAAAATCATCGCTTCAGACACGCCGGGCAACATCAAGGACAGAATAGCCCGCACCGGAGGCAACCTGGAACAGGCGTTTCTCAAGTTGACCGGACATGACGAGATGGACAGCTTGCGAGGGAGCCTCGGAGTCGGCCGTCTTACCGCGGTGTCGGAATGATCCGAATTCGTTGCTGCGTTCGGCATGGCCTTCATGGGGCTTGACGGCCGGTTCATGCAGGTCAATCAAGCAGTGTGCCGCATGTTCGGCTACTCCGAAGAAGAGTTATCGGGTTTGACCTTTCAGCGTCTCACGCACCATGCCAACCTGCACGAAGGGCTCGATCTGTTCCGCGACATGGTCCAGGGTCAAAAAGACCACGGATAGCTTGAGATACGTTACTATAGTGACGCGCTTTGAATTTCGCGGTGATCGTAACCCAGTTCCTCAACGCTCCGACCGACCGCTTCCGTCATTGCGAGGAGCGCAGTCCCGCGCAGAACGCGGGAAAGCTATCTCAATGCTTCGCGAAAGGCTGAGATTGCCGTGCCCTCACTTCGGTCGGGCTCGCAATGACACACGTGAAGGTGTCCGCAGTATTCAAGGGGTGACACTATAATTAGTGCTCGCCGAGAAAACAGAGGAAGATCCCACATACCCCGACCTTCAGACGGGACTGGAAACCAGGCGATAATGAGCCGAGCTGTTTGCGGGGCTGCCGGTCGCTGAGGGCATCGTGGAACGACACGGCGGCTGGATTACCTGCGAGAGTGCGGTCGGCAGAGGAACGACTTTTCCCATTTACCTTCCGGCGGCCGAGCCGGCCGAATTTTTCTTGACAACCGTTGATTTCGCTCATATTATGAAATCATGTAGTAACTGAATGCATTCAGCCTCATCGCACAGAGGTTTTCCGTTGGGCGTTCCCGAAAGACGAGAGCGAGAAAAACGCATGCGGCGACAACAGATTCTGGAAGCCGCGAAGCGGATCTTCGCCCGATGCGGGTTCAAAGGGGCCACCATCGAAGAGATCGCGGGGGAAGCGGAACTCAGCACTGGAACGCTCTACCTCTATTTCAAAAGCAAAGATGAGATCTACTTCAGCCTCAACATGAAGATTCTTACCTTCCTGAACAGGAAGCTGAAGGCGCTCAAGGCTCGTAACGAACCTTCCCTGAGGACGCGAATTCGAGAATGCCTCCACGTCTTTCTCAGCATGTATCACTATGACCCGTTTGCGGTGCGATTTCTCTTTCACATTCAAACGGGTGACTACCTCAAAGGCCTATCGCCGGAGGTGAGGTCGGAGCTTATCGAGTTGTCTCAGACAGCCATTAGGACAATCGCTGCCATCATCACGATGCCCGCTCAAGAGGAAATCACAATAAAGGGCCATCCGGCGGCGATTGCCGATAGCCTTTGGTCCGTTTTCTCGGGATTGGTCATCTGGGAGGAAAGCAAGGCATCCCTGAAAGGACGAAACGACTATCTGGATTCGACATTGGATCTGGCGGCCGAGATATTCTTTCGCGGTCTGACGTCCGGGGATAGAAACTCTACCTAACGTCATATTTTGCGATTCCGCGCAATTTTTAGGGCCCTTCTTTGTGATTACCCCCGTGCCGGAGGAACCACATGGTTACTGAGAAGATTTTGGAGACTCGTAATCTGGTCCTGAGTTTCGGAGGCGTGAAAGCCCTCAACGGGGTGGATCTGCATGTGAAGAACGAAGAGATCCTGGCCGTGATCGGGCCGAACGGGGCCGGTAAGTCAAGTCTGCTTAACTGCATCAACGGATTCTACAGCGCTCAACAAGGCACAATCCACTTCAAAGGCAAACCCATACACCATCTCCCTCCTCATGCCGTAGCGCGATTGGGCATCTCTCGCACGTTTCAAAACATCGAGCTATATACCGGGTTGACCGTCCTGGAGAATCTTATGGCGGCCCGCCACATTCATATGAAAAGAGGAGCTTTCTGGGGCGGGCTCTTTTTTGGACCCGCGTTGAAAGAAGAAATCCGGCACAGAGTAATCGTGGAGGAAATTATTGATTTTCTTGAGATAGAGCCGGAAAGACACAAGGTTGTCGGTATGCTCCCATACGGTGTGAGAAAGCGGGTGGAACTGGGAAGAGCCTTGGCAATGGACCCGACACTTCTGGTTCTCGACGAGCCCATGGCCGGCATGAACTTGGAAGAAAAGGAGGACATGGCCAGGTTCATTCTCGATGTATCGGAACGTCGGCGCATCCCCATGATCATAGTCGAGCATGATATGGACGTCGTGCTGGATATCGCGGACCGGAGTGTGGTGTTGGATTTCGGGACGAAGATAGCCGACGGACGTACAGAAGAAATCGTGCGGGATCCCAGAGTCGTGCAAGCCTATTTAGGGGAGGAGTAAGCCTTGGAATCACGAAACTCGCACCCCAATCCGGACACTCTGCCCAAAGTCTTGAGACAAAGAGCACTCCATATCGGCGATCGCCAAGTGGCAATGCGCGTGAAAGATCGCGGCATCTGGCAGGGTTACACATGGAAGGACTATTTTGAACGCGTTCGGGATCTCTGCCTCGGCCTGACGACCCTTGGTCTCCAAAGAGGCGACACGGTTTCCATCATTGGAGAAAACAAGCCGGAATGGTACTGGGCCGAACTCGCAGCTCAGAGTGCCGGCGCTATAGCCGTGGGCATCTTCACCGATTGCCAGGCGCCGGAGGTAAAGTACTTTGTCACCCATTCCGAGTCCACGTTCGTTGTCGCCCACGATCAAGAGCAAGTGGACAAGGTTCTGGAAATACTGGAGGATGTTCCAGCGGTTAAGAAGATTGTCTATTGGGATCCAAAAGGGCTTTGGAGTTACAACCATCCGGATCTTCTCTCAATGGATGAAGTAATCGAGATGGGCCGCAAACTGGGAGAAGCAAATCCAAAACTCTATGATGAGCTTGTGGACCAAGGCTCTGGCGACGATGCGGCGGTAATTTGCTACACGTCGGGCACGACGGGGCTTCCCAAAGGCGCGGTGATGGGACAACGCTTCTTGACCGAGCACGGCAGGGAATGGTCCAAAATAGACGGCTGGGATCGGGAAGGTATCGAGTACTTATCGTTTGTGCCTCCGGCATGGGCCGTTGAGCAGCTTCTCGGTATCGCCGGCGGAATCGTGGCCCGCATGACGGTGAATTTCCCGGAGGAGCCGGAAACGGTCCAGGAGAATATTCGGGAAATCGGCCCGGACGTCATGTTCTTTGGGGCCCGTATGTGGGAGAGCATCAACGGTATGGTACAGGCCAGAATCATCGATTCCACGTCCGTGCGTAGATGGTTGTTCAATCGGTTCATGGCGATAGGGCTCAAACTCGCCGATAGGAAGATAGAGCAGAAGCGGTTCAGGTTGTGGCATAAGCTCTTGAATTGGGTCGCGTATCACGCGATGTTTCGGCCCTTGCGGGACAGGCTGGGATTACCTCGCGCGGAGGTGGTCTACTCTGCGGGCGGCGCGCTGAGCCCTGAAATTGTTCGGTTCTTCCTTGCGCTCGGCATCGAGATCAAGCTCTTTTTCGGCAGCACGGAAATGGGGATTATCACCGTTCCGAGACCGGGACAGGTCCATCCTGAAACGTCCGGTGTTCCGATGCCGTGGGCCGAGGTGAAGATCTCCGATGAAGGGGAGATCCTGGTCAAGAATAAGTATATGTACATGGGATACTACAAGAATCCGGATGCCACCCGGTCCAAGATCAAGGACGGGTACTACTGCAGTGGGGATTTCGGGCACATTAATGAGGACGGGCATCTCATCGTCATCGATCGAATGGAGGACCTTAAGAGCCTTTCCGGCGGTCAGAAGTTTTCTCCTCAATACACGGAAGTACGATTACGTTTTAGTCCGTTTATTAAGGACGCCATAGTCGTTGGGGGGGAAAACCGGGACTTCGTCACAGCGCTCATCAACATAGATTTGGACAATGTGGGGCGATTCGCGGAATCCAACCACATCGCGTACACTACGTTCACGGACCTCTCGCAGAAACCCGAGGTAATCGAGCTTGTGAGGGAAGAGATTCGGAGGATCAACCGATCCGTTCCCGATCACGCCCGAATACGCCACTTCGTCAATTTGCACAAGGAGTTTGACCCGGACGAAGCTGAGTTGACTCGGACTCGTAAGATCAGACGCACATTTGTTGAAGAGCGGTACAAAGAACTCATAGAAGGCATGTACGGAGACACGGACGAGATAGCGGTGGAAGCCGCCGTAACGTACCGAGACGGACGTCAGGGCGTACTTCGGACGTCCATTCGGGTAAATGCGGTTGAGTGAAGGGTAGGCCGATTCAATGAACGAACTGGTGCAGTTGATTGTACTTGGGCTCATGGAAGGCGGACTGTACGCCATGGTGGCCGCCGCGATAGTGCTTGTTTTCAAGTCCACCCACGTTGTCAGCTTGGCTCATGGGCAGCTTATGGCCTTTGGAGCCTTGGCTTTTTGGTTCGTGTTGGTGAAACTGGACATGCCTGTACCGGTCGCCGTTATTCTGGCGTTGGCATTTTCAGCAATGCTGGGATGGACGACCGAGCGCTTCGCCATGCGTCCCCTCATTGGTCAACCACTTTTTGCTGCGTTTCTTACAACTTTTGCGGTCTTCCTCATGATGGACGGGATCTTCCAATTGATGCTCAAAGGTGAATCAGTCAGTTTTGCTGCGCACCTGCCAAAAGGAAACGTTATGATGATGGGCGTTTCCTTGCCTATCACCCAATTGGTGAGCTTTGGCTCCTGTCTCGTGCTGTTTCTGGGATTGGCTCTGTTCTTCCGTTATACAAAGGTGGGATTGGGTATGCGGGCCACCGCGGAAGACCACCAATTGGCACAAAGCACGGGAATCACCGTTCGGTCGATTTTCTCCCATATCTGGGTTCTTTCTGCGGTGGTGGCCACCATTGGCGGTGTTTCACTGGCCAATGTCATGGACATCTACTATCCCTTGCCGTATCTGGGCATCAAAGGGCTTATTGTCGCGCTGGTCGGAGGGCTGGAGTCACTCACGGGCGCTTTGTTGGCCGGCCTCTTACTCGGCATTCTGGAAAACGTGAGCGCAGGGTATTTGGATCCCGTAGTCGGAGGTGGAGTAAAGGAAGTTGCGGCCTATGTACTGCTGCTCCTCGTATTGCTGATCAAACCGTACGGCCTGTTGGGCCTCGTGCGCATCGAGAGGATTTAGCATGTGGAGACCGAGTGGAACTTTTGATCAGACCTATCGGCAGGATATGGCGATAGTACGGACGCCTTTTCGCTGGGGACTGTTGATCGTTTGTTTGGCAGCCCTTTTCCTCTTTCCGGCCGTAGGCTCTCATTTGGGCTGGTCACTCACGTATTATGCCGTGAGTTTCCTCAACACCCTTGCGATCACGATTATCGCAGTGATGGGCTTGCAGATCGTGACCGGATATTGCGGCCAGATTTCCTTCGGGCAGGCCGCGTTTATGGCCGTCGGTGCGTATAGCTCGGCAATCCTTACCACCGAGGCGGGCCTTTCATTTTGGGTGGCGCTGCCCCTATCGGGGATTCTGACCGGCATCTACGGTCTCATAGGGGGAGCGCCGTCAATGCGGATCAAGGGATTCTACCTGGCCATAGCCACAATTGCCATACATTTCGTAACGATGTGGCTTCTTATGCATCTTTCCATAACGGGAAAATCCGTGGGACTGACCCTTGATCCTCCATCCTTGGGCTCATTCGTATTCGATAATGAAGAACGAATGTTCTATATCATCATGCCGGTGATGCTCGGCCTTACGTTCGCAGCGAAAAACATTATGCGAACGCGGGTAGGGAGAGCTTTCGTGGCAGTACGGGATAACGACCTTGCCGCCCAAGTGATGGGAATTAATCTCTACTACTATAAGCTGCTGGCATTCTTCATTTCCTGCTTCTATGCCGGAGTTGCGGGTTCGCTCTGGGCCCATCTGACACTGGTGTGTCACCAGGAACAATTCACCTTGATCCACGGGCTCTGGTACATCGGCATGTTGATCGTCGGAGGACTGGGCAGCATCCCGGGGGTGTTCTTTGGAGTTCTCTTTATACGTTTTTTCGATGAGATCGTGCTCCTTGTATCGCCCTATTTGGCTACCTGGTTCCCGTGGATGGGAACGGCGCCGGCTGCGGCTCTCGGATTAACGGCCTTCGGTATGGTACTCGCCGTCTTCCTCATCAAAGAGCCGCGTGGGCTTGCACATCGATGGGAAATAGTGAAAGCCTCGTACAGACTGTATCCTTTCGCCCATTAATGTAGACTTACCTGTCCGTGATGCGGATACTCCAGGGTGAGTCTCTCAAACTTGTCCTCTCAATTCAAGACTAGGAGGTCGCAATGAGGAGAGATCGGATTCGATGGCTTCTGGTATGGCTTGCTTTTGCTCTTCTGGGGTGTGTGTCCCCTCTCACGAGCGCGCAAGCTATTGCAAAGGAAGTGGCGTTCCTTGACCTTTCGGATTTCACCGGCCCGGTTGCGGGCCTCACCGTACCCGCGAGCTCCGGGCTCGAGGATTACATCAAGAGCGTCAACGAAAAGGGGGGTGTAGAAGGGGTCAAAATCAAATATATCGGTGTCGACACCCGATACGACGTGGCTCGAACGATTTCCGCTTTCAAACGCTACGCCCGCGATCCACAGGTAGTGGCCATGGGGATCTGCAGCACGCCTGCAGGCAAGATGCTTCAGCGTTTGACCCGCGAACAACCAATCGTATGCACGGTTCCGGGGGACGGAGAATTCCAAGCCCATCTCGGCAATTTTTTCACCTGGGGCCCGACCTATCAAGACGCGTTCGCAGCCACAATAGATTGGGTACTGAAAGACTGGAAAGAGAAAGGAAAAGAGGGAGATCCTTCCATTGCGGTCCTGAGTTGGGACAATGCATACGGAAGAGAGATGCTCAGAGGCGGGAAAGAATACGCAGAGAAGAAGGGCGTAAAAGTATTGAAGTCGGAGCTCTTCCCCACGGGCACCCTCAAGTACGACATTTACCTGTCTCGACTTGCAGAAGCGGGTGCGAATTACGTATATGTCGGCGGAGTGGATCCGACACAAACCAACATAATGCGGGACGCGACGAGACTGGGCCTGACGAAGGACATCAAGTTCATCTCCGATTATTGGGGACCCACTGCATTGGGAACCAGCCTTCATCCGGAGGCGCTCGAGGGGATGGTCGTAGTGTCATTCTTTCTCAGAGGTGAAGATGCCCAGAATAATGAGATGATGAAAAAGTTCTGGACCACATACCGCAAGAGACCCATGAAAGAAATGAACGGCGGCTACGCAATCGGACTCGGCCTTGGAATGAGCCTTGAAGCCGCGATTAAGGACGCAATTAAGAGGGTCGGCCCCGACAAGCTGACGCGGGATGAAATCTACAAATCGTATCAAAACATCACGGGCCTGGATAGACAAGGCGTAGTCGGACCGGTTGCGTATGCTCCCAAAGTCAGAAGAGCGAGCGACGTGGTAAAGTTTTATGTGGTGAAGAGCGGGAAGATCATTCCCATTACCGATTGGGTTGAAGCACCCAACGCAGTGGCTCTGCACAAGTGGGAATAAGCACGCATAGACTCAATGTGACGAGAAGGAGGAAAGAAGATGAGACAGTATAACTGGATGCTCGTGGGAATCGTCCTCGCGGTCGCGTTGATGATTGTTGGGCATTCCGGTGTCAAGTCCGTAGCCGGCGACGCGGCTCTCACGGTGGTTCCGGACAAGACGGCTCTGTCCCCGGAATTGATCAAACAACCGGTCCAGTTCAAAGGAACGGGCTTTGAGCCTGGGGAGACGGCTGTTGTGGAAATGGTGCTGCCAAAAGGAGTAACGGTGAAAACGGTTGCCGAAGGCGAGAACGTGGGCTTGGCCTTCGGCGACGTGGACGACAAGGGTGCCTTTGTCGCGAAGATGGCCCCTACCGCCACACTGAACTGGTTCTTTCAGACGGAATGGACCAAGGACATGAAACCGAATCTCAAGGAAGCCAAACCGCTTCCTCCCGGCACATATGAGATCGTCGCCACGGGCATGCCGTCGGGCAAAACCGCCAAAGCAACGTTAGAGATCCTCAAACCGGCACCCAAGACGGAAAAATAGCTTGCAAGTGGTGTACGGTACTGAGTTCCCGAATGTCTTAGATCTGATTGGAGGGGACGGAAAACTCCCCTCCATGCCTCGTAGTATGCAATCGAATCAACGAATTGACGGTATACCGGCTAATCCAGGCAATCCTTCGGCAAAGTAGAGGAATCATGCTCCGGATTCAGAACGTAGAAGTCATTTACAGCGACGTAATCCTTGTGCTCAAGGGTGTTGGCCTTGAAGTTCCGGCAAACAGAATAGTTGCCCTTTTGGGCGCCAACGGAGCGGGAAAAACCACCACTCTCAAGGCTATTTCGGGCGTTTTGCGCACCGAGTTGGGCGAAGTAACCGACGGCAGCATCGAATTTGAGGGCACGCGCATCGATGGCATGAACCCCGAGGAGATCGTCCGCCTGGGCGTCGTGCAAGTCATGGAAGGCAGACGTTTGTTCGAGCACCTCACCGTGGAAGAGAATCTGCTTGTAGGCGCTTACCTTCGCAAGGATAAGGAAGGGATCCTCAGGGATCTCGAAAAGGCGCATGGGTACTTTCCTCGCTTGAAGGATCTGGGGCGACGCACCAGCGGGTACCTGTCGGGCGGTGAGCGTCAAATGCTCGTGATGGGTCGGGCTCTCATGGCCGACCCCAAGACAATGCTCTTGGACGAGCCTTCTATGGGGCTCAGCCCCATCATGGTCAAAGAGATCTTTAGGGTAATCCAGACCATTAATGAGCAGGAAGGGGTCTCGATTCTGCTGGTAGAGCAAAACGCCAGGATCGCCCTTGGCATTTCCGAGCGCGCATACGTGATGGAAAACGGCAGAATCGTACTTGACGGTCCCTCAGAGAAGCTCATCGAAAACGCGGACATTAAGGAGTTTTACCTTGGGCTGAGTGATAAGGGGAAGCGGAGGAGCTACCGTGACGTCAAGCACTACAGGCGCCGCAAGAGATGGCTGGGCTGAAACGATTCGCACGCAGCCGCACTCGTAATGGTCGCCCGTTTCGGACGGACCGGACACATCAGGCGAGTGAGGCGTAATGGGATTACGCGATTTCGCAGAGCACTACGAAAGAAGTCTAGACCGGTGACTGCACGTACACAACAGGCGTTGATCGACCATATGGAATCAACCGACCAAACTCGGCCTCAAAGGCAGGTAAAGGGAGATGCAGCATGAAGATGGAAGAAAGCGTCGTCTTAGTTACGGGGGGAGCTTCGGGCCTCGGTGAAGCTTGTATAAGACACGCCGTTGCATTGGGTGGAAAAGCCGTCATACTTGATTTTGCCGAGGAGAACGGCCGAAGGTTGGCCACGGAATTGGGACGAGGTGTTCTGTTCTGTAAGACGGACGTCACAGATGAGGCGTCGGTTCAGTCCGCAATTGACGAAACCATCGAGACCTTCGGCGCCGTGCATGTCGCGGTCAACTGCGCGGGCGTCGGGACGCCCGGGAAGATACTCGGCAAGAAGGGACCGCTGCCGATGCAGAGCTTCCGGCAGGTGGTGAACATCAACCTTATGGGAACGGTCAATGTGATCAGGCTCGCTGCCGAAAAGATGGTGCTCAACGCCGGCAACGAAGACGGAGAAAAGGGCGTTATCGTCAATACTGCATCCGTGGCCGCTTTTGAGGGGCAGATTGGTCAAGCGGCTTATGCCGCTTCCAAGGCGGCCGTGGTGGGAATGACCCTCCCGGTGGCACGGGAATTTGCAGATTATGGCCTGAGGATTGTCACAATAGCACCCGGTCTCTTTGAAACACCCATGGCTCAAGGTCTGCCGGACTCGGTTAAGGAATCGCTCGTACGCATGATCCCTTTCCCCCGCCGGTTCGGTAAACCCGCCGAATTCGCGTCGCTCGTCCAGGAGATCATTGAAAACCCCTGCTTAAACGGAACCACTATCAGACTTGACTCAGCGATACGAATGGGAGCGAGGTGACGGGTTCCGGTCAAGCCGGACTCACAACAATGCACCGCGCGCCGGCCGGATGCCGTATCGTTCCACGATAACGCCGGCGACGTGCCGGCGGGAACACGATAACGCGGTTCTAAAGGAGGCGACTTGAGAGACGTAGTTATATTGGGCGTAGGCATGACCAAGTTCGGCATATCGAATTTGTCACAGAAGGAAATGTTTGCAGAGGCCGCGCTGGACGCCCTTCAGGAGTCACAGGTAAAAGCTGGGGACCTTCAGGCCCTCTTTGTCGGCAATGTGCTGGGGGATTTCGAAGAAGGCCAAATCAACATCGCACCGTTCTTAGCCGCTGAAATCGGCATGAGGCCCGAGGCGCCGGCTACGCGCTTCGAGTGCGCCTGCGCGTCGGCCACGGTTGCCGTTCGGCACGCGGTATTAATGGTAAGATCCGGCGAATGCGATGTCGTAATGGCCGGGGGCACGGAACGGACGGCCATCATGGGGACTCCCCTGGCCACCAAGACCTTCGCAATGGGGAGCCACTCAGAATATGAACGATTCTCGGGCATCACGTTCCCGGGAGTGTTTGGAATGGTGGCCCACCAATACGCCGCAAAATACGGAATCCCTCTGGAAAGTCTAAAACACGCCATGGCCGGAGTTGCCGTGAAGAATCACAAGAACGGCGTCTTGAATCCCCTGGCTCATTTCCGCAAGGAGATCTCCATCGACACGGTACTTCAATCTCCCATGATTGCGGATCCATTGCAGCTCTTCGACTGCTGTCCTTTCTCCGACGGAGCCGCGGCAATCGTCATTGCCGATGCGGAGCGATACAAAGATCGGGTTGAAAAACCGATCCTCGTCGCGGGTACCGGGCAAGGGAGCGCGGGTCCGGTGTACCGGCAGAAAGACCTGACGAGGATGGCGGCACGTGAGGCCTCGGCAAAGCGCGCGTACGAGGAAGCAGGTGTGGGGCCGTCCGACATCGACGTAATTGAACTCCACGATTGCTTCACCATTGCAGAGGTGGTGGCACTGGAGATGCTGGGCATCTTCGACTTCGGCGCTGCTCCTGAGGCTATAGAAAGAGGTGACACGGCGCTGGACGGCAAGATACCGGTCAACCCCTCCGGAGGACTGAAGGCCAAAGGACACCCAATTGGGGCCACCGGCGCTGCGCAAACGTACGAAATAGTCAAGCAGCTTCGCGGAGAATGCGGTGACAGGCAGGTCAAGGATGCGGAAGTGGGACTTGTGGACACGCTGGGCGGAGATTTCAGTACCGTGTGTACGCTGGTGTTAAGGAGGTATTAAATGGGCTCCTATCCCCTGACTTTTCACGAGTTCAAGCAGGGCCTGGCTGAAGGGGAACTGCCGGGGCTCAAGTGCGAGGAATGCGGTGAAGGAATCGTCCCTCCCTCGGCCGTCTGTACGGCGTGTGGGAGCACAAGACTGTCAAGGACTTCCTTTGCCGGCAAAGGATCGATAAGGACGTTTACCGTCATACGGGTGGGACCTGAGGGCTTCACCCCTCCTTATATAGTCGCTCTGGTTGAACTCGACGAAGGGCCCTGGGTGCTCGGCAACCTCGTTGGGGTTGATGCGGCATCGGCAGGAATGGATCTCATGAATAAGAAGGTTATCGTAGGTTCAAAGGTTCTTCCGTTGAAGCCCTCGGAGTCGGGCGTCGAAGGCGTGGTACTGACCTTTGAACTCACGTAACATCGGCGGGAAACCAAAGAATACCCGAGCTCGTTTCATGGATGGAATCCAGGCGCCATGGCGACTCACAACCCACCGGAGTATCGAGGCGGCCCCATTCCACACGACCCATCCGTCGCCCCGGAGAGATTGTTATGAATTTCGATTTGAGCGAAGAACATAGGATGATCCGCGATATGGCCCGCTCATTCGCTCGAGAAGTCATCGCTCCCCGGGCGGAAAAGATGGAAGCTACCGGAGAGTACCCCTATGACATCATCCAACAGATGGGTGAATTGGGTATCATGGGTATCCCGTTCCCTGAAGAGTATGGCGGCAGCGGAGGAGATTGGGTCGGCACCCACGTCTGTCTCGAGGAGATCTCCCGCGGCGACATCACGCTGGGGGCATTATTGGACGTTACAACCAGTGTTGTGGGGCAAGAACTCTTCGTATTCGGCACTGAGTTGCAGAAGCGCAAATGGCTTGTGCCAATAGCCCAGGGCACGGCCATAGGAGCATTTGGCCTTACGGAACACGATTCCGGGTCTGACGCCGGTTCGGTCAGAACCACGGCGGTCCTGGACGGCGACGAATGGGTGCTCACGGGCACCAAGCAGTTCATCACGAACGTTGGTCTGAAGAACGCCTCCGTGCTCCTTGTCGCGGCCAAGACGGGTACGGCAACGCAACGGAGCGTCATATCGACCTTCATCGTTCCCACTGACGTCCCCGGTTTCAAACTGGGGAAACGATATCGCAAAATGTCTTGGAATGCCTCAGCAACACACGAGGTGATTCTCGACGAGTGCCGCATACCCAAGGAAAACCTTCTCGGGGACCCTAAGCGAGGATTCGCGCAACATTTGTCGGTACTGGAAACCGGTCGAATCTCCATCGCAGCGATGGCGGTCGGTCTTGCACAAGCCTGCCTGGATGAAGCTCTCGAATACGCAAAGGTGCGTCGGCAGTTCGGCAAACCCATTTTCGAGCACCAGGCAGTGCAGTTCAAACTGGCGGACATGGCCGTTGCCATCGAGCTGGCTCGAAACCAGTACCTCAAGGCCGCATGGCTGAAAGACCAGGGGCGTCCCCACACTTTTGAGGCGGTTGCAGCAAAGCTCTTTGCCTCCGAAATGGCCGAAAAGGTGGCGAGCGACGCGTATCAGATTCATGGCGGGTACGGCTTCATGGAAGAATATCCCGTGTCCCGGTATTACAAGGCCGCCAAGATCCTCCAGATCGTTGAAGGCACGTCGGAAGTGCAGCGAATGATCATCGGCCGTCACCTTGGCAAGTTCACTGTTTGAACTCAAAGGCTTGAGGCGTTGGCGCTCCCCGATCGGCCGGGGTTGGCCGGTTGGCCTTTCATTGTGTCGCATTCGAAACGACGGTCATGCGATGCCTTACATTGCGGTAATTCAGCCCGACGGTAGATTTCGTCCCCGATCTACGCAGCAACATGTGTGGCAAAACTGCCAAATCGGAAGTATTTCGGTTGCTTGCTCAATTGCCCCATCCGATACGTTCATAGTGAAATATATGTCTTCCACGGGGGGTTAGAGCAAGAGCGGACAAGCAACGCTTGCGCCCTTTGCGCTCCGGCTCTTCCTTGAGGCGTGCCCGGAACTCATCTTGCGAGGGGACGCGAATTCTGCTAATGTTTGACAATTTTAAGGGTACATATGATCAACATACTGATAATTAAACACAATCACGCGGCGGGAGACGTCCCATGAAGAAATCCAGGGCCGGCCTGGCAATACTTTTCCTGTTCTGCCTGATGATGGTCTTCGTGGTGGTCGCGCTGATGGTGTCTCCCCTGTACGACTCCGACGGCGAAGCCGGCGGCTTGGGCAACATGTTTGGCTTCGGAAAGAAGATCGGAGTGATCAAGATAGAAGGAACGGTCGCTTCATCGGACGAAACACTGAAACAGTTACGACGTTTCGGCAAGCGGTCTTCCGTCAAGGCCATCGTTCTGCGGATTAATTCTCCGGGAGGAGCCGTGGCTCCGGCTCAGGAAATCTACCGTGAAATCAGGAAAACCGGTAAAAAGAAGCCGATCGTGGCGTCAATGGAAACCGTCGGGGCGTCCGCGGCCTACTACATCGCAAGCGCGGCCGACGAGATCGTCTGCTCCGACGGCACCATCACCGGGAGCATCGGAGTCATCATGTTTCTGGCGGATTTGCAGGAGCTGATCCGTCACATCGGAGTCAACGTAAACGTCATCAAAGCCGGCAAATACAAGGATATAGGCTCTTCGGTTCGACCACTGACCGATGAAGAAAGGAAGATCCTCGAGACCTTTGCAGAGGAGATTCACGAACAGTTTATCAAGGACGTCACCAAAGGACGCAAAGGCAAGATTGATGAGGCCAAGCTTCGTACTATTGCGGACGGGCGCTTTTTCACCGGAGCAAAAGCCAAAGAGATGGGACTGGTCGATACCATAGGAAACTTTTATGACGCAGTGAAAATTGCCGGTAAGCGTGCCGGAATCACCGACGAGATGGAGCTTGTCTATCCGAAGAAGCGCTGGGACGGGTATTTGGACCTGTTCCTGGAATCGGTCACGAACGCGTTCACCGGGATAGCCGACCAATCTCGGTTGATCCATCGCACGCCGACAATTCGGTAAGCGCAGCAGCCATACCTAATTCGATGATGCCGCAAGGAATGGAGACGCTCTCATGGCAATACAGGAGTTGTTGACTTTTGATGACGTGATTCTCATACCGTGCAGGTCGGAGATCCTCCCGTCGGAGGTGAACGTCGGTACGAGGCTTACCCGGGGCATATCCCTCAACATGCCCATTGTAAGTGCCGCCATGGACACGGTTACCGAATCCCGGCTGGCGATCAGCATGGCACGTGAAGGCGGAATCGGAATAATTCACAGAAACTTGGGGATTAAGGAGCAGGCCAGAGAAGTCGATCGCGTAAAGCGCTCCGAATCGGGTATGATCGTGGATCCCATTACCATCGGTCCCGATCGGAAGATATCCGATGCCTTGGACATCATGAGAAAATACAGCATATCCGGGGTCCCGGTCACCGTGAACGGACATCTGGAGGGAATCTTGACGAATCGTGACCTACGCTTCGTCGAGAATCTGGACCTCAAGGTCGAGGAGGTCATGACCCGCGAAAACCTGGTCACCGTTGACGATAAGATCGGCATCGAAGAGTCCAAGGCGCTGCTTCATAAACACCGTATCGAGAAACTCCTGGTCGTTGATGAGAACTACCGCCTCAAGGGCCTCATTACGATAAAGGATATTCAGAAAGCAATCATGTACCCCGATTCCGCAAAGGATGAGAGAGGTCGCCTTCGAGTGGGCGCCGCGGTAGGGGTGGGCCCCGACCGGGAAGAACGGGTGGACGCTCTGGTTTCCCGAGGCGTGGACGTGGTGGTCGTGGATACCGCGCATGGTCATTCCAAGAATGTCCTCGAGACCATTAGTATTTTGAAGCGGAATTTCCCCAACCTCCAGATTGTGGGCGGAAACATCGCGACCGGGGACGCGGTCAAGGACCTGGTTCAAGCCGGGGCAGACGGCGTCAAGATAGGAGTGGGCCCCGGATCCATATGCACGACGAGGATCGTGGCCGGAGTGGGGGTACCGCAGATATCCGCCATTATGGACTGTGCCCGGACTGCAGAGAAACTGGGGGTGCCGCTTATCGCGGATGGCGGCATTAAGTTCTCCGGTGATGTCACCAAGGCTCTGGCCGCAGGAGCCCACACCGTAATGATCGGCGGGCTGCTGGCGGGAACGGATGAGAGTCCCGGCGAACTTGTGCTGTATCAAGGGCGATCGTACAAGTCATACAGAGGCATGGGTTCGCTGGAAGCGATGCGGGAAGGCTCCCGCGATCGCTATGGCAGACATGAGGAAACTCAGGACGAGAAGCTGGTTCCGGAAGGCATCGTGGGAATGGTTCCGGCCAAAGGACCGGTGGCAAATTCCATCACCCAATTGGTGGGAGGACTCCAGGCCGGAATGGGTTACCTGGGTGCCGGGAACCTGGATGAACTGAGGCTCAAAGCCAAGTTCGCACGCATTACCGCAGCAGGCCTCAAAGAATCTCACGTTCACGACGTGGTGATTACGAAGGAAGCCCCTAATTATCGACTGGACACCTAGATGACGAACGTTGAGGAACATTCAATCAGAACGTTGATCTTCGGCGTTACCGGTTACACCGGGATGGAACTGATACGCCTCTTGTCAACTCACCCGAGAGCCGTCATAGTCGGCGGGAGCTCCAGGAACTGGGCGGGACAACGAGTCGATGAAGTGTTTCCGTTCATTCCCGCGGCAAAGAGCTTTCCCTTGACGACGATCGAGGAGTTGTTGCTTGACCCGCAAGCCGACCTGGCTTTCCTGGCCCTTCCACATGGCGAGTCCGCGGGTTGTATTCGGCCTCTTCTAGATGCCGGCCTCAAAGTTGTGGACTTGTCCGCGGACTGCAGATTAGAGGACGAGCATGTGTACGCAAAGTGGTACGGCCCCCACAAGGACCCGGATCTCCTTTCCAGAGCCGTGTACGGTTTACCGGAAATTTACCGAGAAGCCATTGCGACCGCGGATCTCGTAGCCAATCCCGGGTGCTACCCGACGACCGTAATTCTCGGTCTTGCACCGCTTATGAATGACGAGCGGGTGGACTGCACTCGTCCCATCGTGGATTCCAAGTCGGGCATTTCCGGAGCCGGGAGAGGAGCCAAGCTCAATACGAGCTTCTGCGAGGCGGGGGAAGGCTTCAAACCGTACGGCGTCACGCGTCATCGTCACATACCTGAAATGGAACAAGAACTCGGCAAGCTGGCCGGTCAAACGGTCAAGGTAAGGTTCACGCCGCACCTGATTCCCGTCAGCCGCGGGATGGTGAGCACAATCTACGTCCCCGTGAGGAAAAAGATTTCCACGGACGAACTGAGAGATCTGTACGCGGATCGTTATCGAAATGAGCCCTTCGTGACGCTTCTTCCCAAGGGCGCCTATCCCGACACCGCGAGGGTACGAGGGTCGAACCAGTGTCACGTGTCCGTCGAAGTGGACGAACGCACCGATCTGGCAATTGTGATGACCGGGCTGGACAACCTTACCAAGGGTGCGTCCGGCTGTGCCGTGCAGAACATGAACATCATGATGGGACTGGCCGATACGGAGGGGCTCGCCGGCACCTCTTTGTTCCCGTAACGCTGGAAGGTTTGGCCCGACAGGGAGACGAGCGAGACCATTCGCACGGAACACGTCACGGAAAGCATCCGTATGGAGACGGCATGTTCTGATGTAACACACGAGGGGCGAGGAACGAGCCGTGAAAACGCTCCGGGTAGTCCGCTTATTGAGTTCGATCACGCATGGTCGCGCCGAGATTTCTTCGTCCCTCCGCGCAGGGATGATTGACGTGAATTCGACACCGTATCAAGGAAACGGAGCACTGAGGTAAGCCGGCACCGGAAGGGAGAAGAGGATGTCGCTGAATAAGAAGCTTGTCGGTACGGATCTGGGCCTGACCAATGAGGAGAAGGCGGAACTTCTCCGAATTGCGCGCAGCGTCATCGAGGCAAAGAGTAGTGGAAAACCGCTTCCCTATCTGTCGGCTTCCTCGAAAAAGCTCGAAGAGCCTTACGGCGCCTTTGTCAGTTTGTATAAGAAAGGAATGCTTCGCGGCTGTATAGGGTCTCTTCAGGCCGACGAACCCCTCTACAAGACGGTTGAGGAAATGGCTCAGGCCGCGGCCTTTCGGGACCCCAGATTTCGAGCGGTCACGGAGGACGAATTACCGTACTTGGACGTCGAGATCTCCGTGTTGACCCCACTGCGGCAAATAGACAATCCGGAAGAGGTGCAAGTGGGCACACACGGAATTATGATCAGAAAAGGCTTCTTGTCGGGCCTCCTCCTGCCCCAAGTGGCCGCGGAACGAAACTGGGATCGCACAACCTTTCTCCAGGAGACCTGTCGGAAGGCCGGACTGCCCGGTAATGCGTGGATGGACGATGACACGGAAATTTACGTGTTCTCAGCCGATGTATTCTGAGGAAGCCGCGTGGAATTTCCGTCTTGATCGCAGCTTCTCACCATCCCGAGCGGCACGATTGCTTCCCGCGGCTGCATGAAGCCGCCCCTCTAACCTCCGAGACGTCTTGTGGAGCCCATATGAGTGCAGAGAAATCTCCCTTACCCGATCGCCTTGAAGACCCCCCGGCGGGAGAGAACAAAATCAACCGCAAGGCCGTAGCTCTAGTGTCCGGCGGGTTGGATTCCGCCCTCGCGATCCATCTCGTAAAAAAGCAGGGTATAGACGTTACCGCGGTACACTTCACCTCGTTCTTTTCACCACTCGACATAGAGGATGAGGATTCCCCGGTGCGCAACCTGGTACGTCAGCTCAAGGTTCCGCTGGTGCTGCGACCAAAGGGACGCGACTTCTTGGAGTTGATCCGAAATCCCAAGCACGGGCACGGCAAGAATTTGAATCCCTGTGTGGATTGCCGAATTTACACCCTGGTGAAGGCAAGAGAACTCATGGAAGAGATCGGCGCTTCCTTCCTCGTCACCGGTGAAGTGGCCGGGCAACGCCCCATGTCTCAGCGCAAGCACACCATCCGATTCATAGAAAAGCAAGCCGGATGTGACGGAATCGTGGTGCGCCCTCTTTCCGCTCAAGTTCTTCCCGAGTCGTTGCCCGAAAAGGTCGGGGTCCTCGACAGGGGGAGGTTCCTCGGCATCTCGGGAAGAGGACGAAAGATTCAGCTGAAGATGGCAGAAGAAATCGGCCTTCAAGGGTACTCGACTCCCGCCGGAGGATGTTTGCTCACGGATAAGATATATTCAAGAAGACTTCAGGATCTGCTTGATGATACGAATGAGCCGTCCCAGGATGAATTGGATCTCTTGCGCTTCGGCAGGCATATCAGGCTTCGCGCGGGGCTGAAGATAGTCGTGTGCCGCAACGAAAAGGAAAACGTGCGTCTCGAAAGATCGGCACCCGCCGGCGTGATGTTCTTTCCCGTCGGATTCCCGGGACCTCTTGTATGGGCGTCGGGGCGACCGGAACCCGAAGAGGAGACGAGAATCGCGAGCATTCTGCGCCGGTATTCCAGACCGGCTTCACGCGGAGACCTGATCGGAATCCGTGAAACGGATGCCGGCGAGCGGCAAATCAGCGTGACCGACGTTGCCGAGGATGACTGGATTGAAGCCCACATGATCCGTTAGATGGCCGAGAGAAAGGAGATCGGAGTGAAGTGCTCCCATTGCGGTCAGGAGTATGAACCCCTCGAGGGTCAACGGTTCTGCACTTTCTGTGGACAACCCTTGCACGACGAGCAAAGCGATCGGGAATTCGCCTCTGAAGAACCGGCTTCGGACCATCGTTCCGAATCCTTTTCCTCCGGTACGGATCACGATCCGATCCACGTTCCGTACACGCCGTGGGAAGATTTGGAGCACCTCGGTTTTTTTCAGGGGTTGCTGCAATCTCTTCAACAAAGCCTGTTCTCTCCCACGGAATTCTTCTCGAGGCTGCCCTTGAAGGGCGGACTGCTCAATCCGCTGCTCTATGCACTCATATTTCAGACCGTCGGTAATATGGCCGGTTATGTTTCAGGGATGGCCTTCCCGAACCCGTTTTTTTCGCAAAGCGGACTCTCGGGAGGCGCCATGGTCCTTATCGGACTGTTGATTCCTCCGATAGTCATCATAGGCGTCTTTCTCTGGACCCTGTTGTTGCAGGCCGCTCTGTTCCTGGTCGGCGGCGCGAATAGGGATTTTGAGGCCACGTTCCGGATCGTGTGTTATTCGTCCGCCGCGGACTTGTTGAATGCCGTACCGATTATCGGCGGTTTCATTGCTCTGGCGTGGAAAACATACCTTCTTATCGTGGGGGTGCGGGAAGTCCAAGGGATCAGCACCGCCCGATCCGCGGCCGCCGTGTTCCTTCCTCTCATACTGTGCTGCGGAGTTGTGGTGAGCGGCTTGTTCCTTGCGCTGGTCGGCAGTGCGGGAATCGGTGGATGAGTTTCGGGGGAATCAAATCCGGCCGGGCGGTTGCTTACAGGTCCCGACACCTGATTCGGGAAAAACGTATCCCTTCGTGAGACATGGCCTGATGAGGCATCTCTAAATCGACCTCCCCTGACTTCCACGATATGAGATCCGTGTGCATTTGACGGAAGGTGACTTCGACGCGAAAGGTGTTGTCTTCATCCCAACGTCGGGCCTCGACCGTGTTCGCGGACTTGCCGAACACGGGAATCAGCAGCCATAAGAGCGTCGCGGACGCCGGTATGGTCGTCGTGTACCGGCATGATGTGGCCGGAAGGTCTGTTCCATGCCATGATATCCACCCTCTTGGAGGGACGGTGAGACCCGAGGCGATCTCGACCTGGTACGGAAGGCCTCCCAGGAGAGGAATGACGAGGAGGCCCGGTCCCCGTGCGTCGACGAACCGCAGGATGCACGTCTTGTGATCCATCTCCACGCGTCCGGGCGCAAACTGCAGACACGTCGTTACGTCGAGACTTCCTGTGCCCGAAACCACGTCTCGTACCAGCCAATACTCATTCTCTACGAACATGACGGTCCGAACGAGGATGCACCGCTCTTCGGTTCCTTCCCATGGACCGGCACAGAGACCCGATACGATTTCAAGTCCTTCCTGCCGAGTCCTGTGGATCCTTCCGTCTGCAGGTGTCACTCGCTCGCGAAATCCGATCTTGGATTGATCCACACCTTTGCCGTTGATCAGGATCGTGTTGTGAGCCTCCGCCGATCGGTAATGCTCGGTCAGCGGATCGGGCGCGTAAGAGGTGATGCCGGGATCGACGAGCCTCGGCTGCCCCAGCGCCGTTACGTCAAGTGATAACGTATCCCGGTGGACATGCGCGGCACCCGGGGGAC
>JAVHLK010000040.1 GCA_031082285.1 Desulfomonilaceae bacterium | reverse complement strand
TTTTGAACTGGATTGCGGCTAACTATGGAGAACACAGGGATGGCGAAATGGGCTGTCTGAGAGACAAGGATTTGGCATCAAGAGGTTACGTGCTAAAGAAAATACATATAGCTCAGGCCGACCTTCCCCCATTAGACAGTAAAGTATCCTCATCAGAGCTCCTATTTCGCATAACATCAACACTATTAGAACCAAGGCAGAGATTTCATGAGATGGACTCGTCACTTCTTAGACTGGAAGTAGACGAAGAAAAGAAGATTGATTGGCGGATCAGCACTTTCTCCTCATTGGGTGAACCGTGTGAATGTAACTCGAAGCTGAAGGATCTTGCCGGCTGGGCCTTCCTTCTCGAATGGCTCCGACCATCGATGTACCCCATAAAGGTTTTACCGGCCTCCGCTTGGTCCGGACACATTCCTTTCCTCTTTTGTTTGATTGCCGCTTTGCGACCTCGAAGATATGTTGAACTTGGTGTACACAACGGCGGAAGCTTTTTTGCGGCATGCCAAGCCTATCAAGATAATGAACTGAAAGGGCGCTGCATCGCGGTGGATAGTTGGGAAGGGGACAAACATGCGGGCTTCCATGACGATACTGTTTTCACGGATTTCTTTTCAAGACTGAGTAAGCATTTTTCAGATGTCGGAAGCTACATAAAAGGGGACTTCAATGAAGTAGCCCCCTATTTCTCGAACGAGTCAATAGACATATTGCACATCGATGGGCTTCACACCTATGAAGCCGTGTCGAACGATTATTTCACATGGAAGGACAAGTTGACCAAAGAAGGGGTCGTCCTTTTCCATGACATATGTGAGTATCGTGACGATTTTGGCGTGTGGTCTTTTTGGGCGGATTTAAAGACACAATATCCGCATCTAGAGTTTACTCATTCTCACGGCCTTGGGGTACTGTACCTGGGACAAGACGGCAATAGTCCGGTTTACCGACTTATTGAGTTGTGTAAGAATGAAAGTTATTATAAGTACCTACAATGGTTCTTCAAGCATGTGGGAGAAGGGTCGGTCAACTACATGACAGCGCTTCAAGAAAGGGATTCCGCGCTTCGAGGGCGGGATAAAGCGCTACGGGAGCGGGACGACGCGCTTCGGGAGAGGGACGCTGTTTGCACGAGCGTTTATTGGCGAGGTTCAGAGCCAATTCGCGGTTTTTTGGCCGATCATCCTAGATTAAGAGACGCGTTAAGAAGGATATTCGAAAGGATGTACCGGTTGTTCAGCCCGTAACACACCGTTGTTCAATAGCTACACGGTTCTTGGTCGTTCCACTCACTCAATATCAGGGCAACCGGTGCACCCACAGGTCTCCATGAACATCGCGGACTGCCGTAAGGCTCTCGTACATCATTGGTTCCTGAACATGACCGGCGGGGAAAAGGTGTGCGAGGCCCTTTGCGAAATCCTCGACGCGCCCGACATGTTCACCATTTTGGCGGATCCCGCGGTTCTTTCCCCGGAGCTGCAAAAATCATCGCTTACCACGAGCTTTGTTCAGAAAATCCCGGGAGCGCTCAAATACCACAGGTACTACGCGTGGATGTTCCCGGTTGCCGTCGAGCTCCTTGACTTGAATGCGTACGATCTGGTCATCAGCAGCGATTCCAACACCGTCAAGGGCGTCATCACTCGGCCCGAAACCTGTCACATCTGCTACTGTCATTCTCCCATGCGATACGCATGGAGCATGTATCACGAGTACCTGAAAAACTCGGGGCCGATCAGGACTGCTCTGACGTCCCTGGTGATGCACTATTTGCGACTCTGGGATTATTCCGCGGCGGGCCGCGTCGATTTCTTCGCGTGCAATTCAACGGCCGTGAGGCATCGAATTCGTGCGTATTATCGCCGCGACGCGAAGGTAATCCACCCCCCGTGCGACATTGAAAGATTTCAGGTGTCATGCCGATCGCAGGACTATTATCTGTGTGCCGGCCGGTTGGTGGAATACAAGAATGTTGCGCTCGCGGTCGGGGCTTTTTCCGAAAACGGCATGCGATTGGTCGTGGCGGGCGAGGGGCCGCAGAAAGAGTATCTGAAATCCATAGCAAAGAACAATATCGAAATCGTGGGATGGGTCTCGGACGAGGAACTCTCCGGTCTCTATGCGGGTTGTAAGGCCCTTATCTTTCCCGGCGAAGAGGACTTCGGCATCGTGCCGGTCGAGGCCCAGGCGTGCGGCAAGCCCGTCATCGCCTATGGCCGCGGTGGCGCGCGGGACACGGTCATTCCCGGAAAGACCGGTCTGTTTTTTACTGAGCGGTCACCCGAGGCGTTGAAGGCAACCATCGCGGAGTTTGAGTCGACATGCGATCGTTTCGATCCGTCCGCGATCCGGGACCACGCGGAACGGTTCGGCAGGAGAAGGTTTCAGAAAGAGTTCCTGGAGTTCATACAGGAGTGTCTTGACGAGCACGATAATCGGTTCGTGTAATGTGAAGGAACGCACGGCGTCATTGTTTCCGGTTGATTCCCCCGAACTTCGCAGCAAGCCTGTCAACGATTTTGTCGGCCAGCCTGTCCAGCATTTCCTCTGAGAACGCTTCCAGGAATCTTTCCGTCAACTTCTCCATGGATCGATCGGTCAGGTCCGGCCGACCTTCCGGAGAAGGCGGGGTATCCGTCTCGGTGATCCCCGAGTCCGTGGAAATTACGGTGACCACCGGCTCGTCCTGCTGAAACGACCATGACTCGGGATTACGGATCACTCGTACGCGAGGCTGCGGAAGAGGCGGAAGCTGAAACGGTTTGGGGGGCCTTTTGGAGGGGATGAATATCCTCAGGTCCAAGCTCTGGAAATCCTCGAGTCCGTACCGCCGCGTGGCATCCATGTGTTCGACGTAGCAGGGCTTTGTCTGTACGGGGTCCTTGGCATTCGCGGTTCCGGGCAACCGGAGCACCCCGTCTATTCCTACTTCCGGCTTACATTGGAAATAGTCGCTTATGCGCCTGAGCGTCTTTTCCACCCGGTCAACGTCCGTGTCCGTGACGGGTTCGAGGTTGTCGAGCAACCAATACAGGTGCATGCCTCTGCCTGAACGAACCACTATCGAGGGCTCCAGCGGGAAATCCTTGAGTGCCGCGAGCGCCTGCTTCTCACTCGCAAAATGCCTTTCCTTCCCGGAGTACCCGTCAGGACCGATGTCCAGCCCCGCCCACACGGCCGTGATGTGGCGAATGTGCTCCTTGCCCGGTTTCATCCTCTGCCGGGGACAAACTCCGAAAAACACATTATAATCATCCGCGTACTGCTCTCTCGACAGCGTTTCGGTGTTGGGGAAGTACCGAGTGCTCGTCTTCAGTTCGTTGGGGCTCACGGACCGTACCATGATGAATCCCCCGCAATTCTTCATGTACGAAAGAAAGAGCGCGTCGAGAAAGTCTTTGCGGGAAATCCGATCGGTCATCTTCTCAGTCCCTGAATTCCCTGACGAGGCGGTCTTGGAGCATCATTCTAAGACAAGACCGGAAAAAAGTCTATAAGTTAAATCCCTTATCTCTCATTTAGATCGGCAACGCACATCTGCACCGGCTTTCCTGCGGCAACAGGGGACCGGCTTCGAGTTCCCTCCCGGTCTCACGAACTGCGGTCTCACGCTCTGCGAAACAGATACCAGTTGAGTCCCCGACCGCTGGTGACCTTGAGATTGGCAAGGGTGAAATCGGGGAACTCCGATCTCACGAACGTGAATACCTCTTCCACCGTGGCGAATTCGTAAGGATATCCGCCGAGCCAGTCCGTTGCGTCCGTCTTCCAGCTCATGCCCCGGTGGGACTTGTAGTTCCTGATGTGAGTCACGGGGTTTTCCAGCTTTGCGATGAGCATTGATACGTAGGCCGACATGGCCAGCGGTTCCAGCACGTAGGCCGCGATCGTGGGCGATGAGTTGTAGATCTTCTTCACCCTTATCCAGAAGTCGTGTATCCAGGAGGCTTCACCGTTTCTGGAGAGTATCTTGTTGTACACCGCGATGTAATAGTAACCGCCCGGGACGACCAGCTCCGCGGAATTCCTCACGGCATCCCACATCCTTCCGGTGTGATGAAGCACCCCCCATGAATACGTGATATCGAAACGGCCCAACCGGGACAGAAAATCCTCGTCCAGTACAGACCCCTGATGAACATCCCAGTGTTGGGGGTCGCCCTCCCGGTTCCTGAGATGCGTGCAGCATTCCACGCTGAACGGGTCGATATCGAAGCTGACCACGCGGGCCGCTCCGAGCCTCACGGCCGCGAGGGAAAACAGGCCGCTGCCGCAGCCGATGTCCACGAAACTCTTGCCGTGCAGATCGTCCAGGCCCAGGAACTCGGTGAGGGACGCTTCCGCGGTCCTTATCCGCTCTTCATCGATGGCGGTCAGGAATCGTTGCCAATTTCGGCCGAATGAAAAGGTCTTGTCCTGCATGGGGATCTCCGTGTGGTATCCAACGGAAAAGAAGATGCCAGACATACGAGGCATTGACAAGGCGAATTTGAACTTGACAGTGTGGTCTTTCGGTGGTTTAATAATTTGTTATCTTTTTGGGAGGCTGTTATTCATGTACGCCATAGTGCAAACCGGCGGCAAACAATACAAGGTGCAACCGGGAGATCAGCTAAAAGTCGAAAAACTCAAGGTCGACCCCGGTTCGCCCGTTGAGTTGGAACACGTTCTCGCGGTGGCCGGCGATGAGGGCATAGAACTGGGAACGCCGTTGATCGAGGACGCTCGGGTCAAGGCGACCGTCTTGAGGACGGCCCGCGATCGCAAGATCGTCGTTTTCAAAAAGAAACGGCGAAAAGGCTATCACAAGAAACAGGGACACCGCCAGTGGTTTACCCTGCTGAGGATAGATTCCATCAACCGGTCCCCGGCTGAGATTCAAATTGATTCTCCGGCACAGACATCGCCGGACCAGAGCCCGGAAGCATAGAGGACAGGAGGAAAGACCATGGCCCACAAAAAGGCAGGAGGAAGCTCCAGGAACGGTCGGGACAGCCCCGGCCAGCGGCTTGGAGTGAAGAGATTTGCCGGACAGAAGGTGCGGGCCGGCAACATCCTGGTCCGCCAGTTGGGAACCAGTATCCATCCGGGAGAAAACGTCGGGATGGGAAGGGATTACACCCTCTTCGCCAAGATCGACGGGATCGTTAAGTACGAACGGAAAGGCCGCGATCGAAAATGTGTTGCGGTTTTCCCCGCTCAGTGAGGATAGTTGCTTGAAAGACACGAGTCCCTCGTTTCCCCGGGACTGATCCGTTCATCCGTTGATTGTCGGATCGGTCCGGGACGAGGGCGGATTCCGACAAGAACCGATCCTTCCGACCCCGATCCTTCCGCGAGTAGACACGTACCATCCCTTTCCCGACTTTGTCTCCCAGAACACTGAAGCTCTTGTTGTGAAGTTCGTTGACCAAACCCGCATTCGAGCCGTGTCCGGTGACGGCGGACGAGGATGCCTGAGTTTTCGTCGCGAGGCCTTTGTCCCCAAAGGAGGCCCCGATGGGGGCGACGGCGGAAAAGGCGGCGATGTGATTATCAGGGCCGACGCGTCGCTGCACACTCTTCTGGACTGTCAGTACCAGCAGCTCTATAAGGCAAAGAGAGGCGCGCACGGCATGGGCAAGGATCGGCACGGCAGGTCGGCTCCACCGCTTATAGTAAGAGTCCCGGTCGGCACGCTGGTGCACGATGAGGAGACCCAAGAATTGATCGCGGATCTGGATCGACCGGGAAAAGAGGTGCTCGTAGCGGTCGGCGGTCGAGGGGGCCGAGGAAATGCGAGATTCGTGAGTTCCCGCAACCGAGCGCCGAGAAGGTTCGAGGGAGGGCAACCCGGAGTGGAGCGGTCGTTGCGGCTCGAGCTGAAGCTCATTGCCGACGTGGGACTCATCGGGCTGCCCAATGCGGGCAAGTCCACACTGATCTCGCGGGTGAGCAACGCGCGGCCGAAGATCGCGGACTATCCGTTCACCACAAAGGTTCCCGGTTTGGGCATCGTGAGGATAGGAGACGGGTTCGACTTCGTGATGGCCGACATTCCCGGCCTCATCAAGGACGCGCACAAGGGAGCCGGCATGGGCGACCGGTTCCTCCGACACATTGAGCGGACGCGTCTGCTTCTCCACCTCGTCGATCCTTCTCCGCACCTCGACAATGGACCGGAAGAGCGGTTCGACATCGTGATGAACGAACTCACTTCGTACCGCGTCGATTTGGTGCGAAAACCATTGCTCGCGGTCATCACCAAGACGGATCTGCCCGAGAACAGGGAGCCCGCGGATGAACTTCGTGCCGCATTAGAGCGCCGCGGGTTCGAGGTGTACGCGATATCCGCGGCGACCGGTTCCGGGCTCAAGGAACTTCTCCGAGGAATTGTACGACTTTTGAAAAGGGGCCGCAGTGAGTCATGAATCACCTAGCCATAAGAAAAGAGGCTCTGTCCTGTGTCAGAAGGATTGTTCTCAAGCTGGGATCCAGTGTGGTAACCACTGAGGACGGCCTGGACTACAAGATAATCGGCGGTCTGGTCGATGATGTGAGTCGATACAAGAAGCTAGGCAAAGAATTCATCATTGTTTCCTCCGGAGCTGTTGCAGCCGGCGTACGCCACATGAAGCTGAAAGAGGGCGCACGGACCATACCTCAGAAGCAGGCCGCGGCCTCGGTGGGGCAGAGTCGACTCATGGCCGTCTACGAGGAGGCATTCGGTCTGCACGGAATACGCGTGGCGCAGATGCTGCTCACCAAGGACGATTTGTCCCACCGGAGGAGACACCTGAACGCGCGCAATACGCTCACTACGCTCTTGTCATGGGGAGTCGTGCCGATTGTGAACGAGAACGACACGGTCATGGTGGAAGAGATCAAGCTCGGCGACAACGACAACCTCTCGGCCTTGGTGGCCGCGCTGGCCGATGCGGACCTTCTGATCACTCTCACGGATATGGAGGGGTTCATGGACTGCGATCCTCGGTCAAACTCCGATGCGTGTCTCATCCCGCTTGTCGAGGACATTACGCCCGATGTCAGAAGACTGGCCGGCGCGAACTCATCCGGCCCCGGTCGAGGCGGGATGGCTTCCAAACTGGAAGCAGCCTCCAAGGTCAGACTTTTCGGCATCCCCATGATCATTGCCAAAGGCAAGTCGCCGCACATCATACCGCGGATCATGGAGGCGGACCTCTGCGGCACCCTGGTGCTTCCCTCCAAGGAAAGAATGTCCTCCAGAAAACACTGGATACGCTACAACCTGGAGCCTGAAGGAGAGCTGGAGATCGACGGGGGCGCGGCCCGAGCGTTATGTTCAAGCGGAAAGAGTCTGCTGCCCATCGGAGTGATCGGCGTCCAAGGGCATTTCGAGCACGGCGCGGCGGTGACCGTGCGGGATTCGGACGGGAACAAACTGGCCATAGGTCTGATCAACTATTCGTCGGAAGAGATGCTCAGGATCATGGGACATCAAACCGCTGAAATTGACTGGATTCTCGGTTATCACCGAAACGACGAAGCCATCCATGTAGACAATCTGGTGCTTCTCGAACACTAGTACACCACGGCATAAATGGGCTGACATATTGTTCATAATGCCCGGTAGCGTCCAGTCCCGCGTTCTACGCGGGATGCCGGGCGTGAAGAATATCCCGTGGAACGCGGGAAGGCCGGCGCTGCCAAGAGGGGCCGGTCCTCGTCAATATGTCACCGAACTTCCGCCGTGGAGTGCTACGGTGTCCCTCCTTGGATACTGCGGATGCCTTCACGTTTGTCATTGCCGGCCCGACCGAAGGGAGGGCACGGCAATCTCAAGAGGTTGAGACCGCGGGAGCGTCATTGCGCAACCGCTTGCACGGCACTCTCGTTCATGGGTTCACGCGCGTATTCTGTGCAGTCTTCCCGGCAGGCACGTCTTTCCTTGACAGCAACGTAGCGGAGTAAACATATTAAGAGGAAAGAAACGCAGGTGACGGACTATGGCAGTCAGAGAGATCGTGGTCGTTCCTCATGGGGCCTTGAGCCAAGAAGCTGAGGAGATCGAGAACATTGACGATCACGTACGGAATCTTGCCCGCGATATGGTGGAGACCATGTACAAGGCGCCGGGAATAGGCCTTGCAGCCAATCAAGTGGGCGAGGCGATAAAGCTGATCGTGGTGGATGTGGATTATGCGTACGGCGATCCCAAGGAAAAGAAGAAAAACCCGATCATCATCATTAATCCGGAGATCGGCCTCTGCGAGGGGGGCGACACCTTTGAAGAAGGGTGTTTGAGCGTTCCCGAATTCAATGTAGATATAACCCGTCCGTCGTGCATTCAACTTACGGGCGTGGACCTTGACGGCAACCCTCTCAAGATCGAGGCTGAAGGGTTGCTCGCACGAGCGCTTCAGCATGAGGTCGATCACCTTCGGGGGACGACCATCCTTGACCACGCATCGGTCCTCAAGCGGAACATCTATCGCAGACGCCTAAAGAAGCAAGCGAGGAAGGACCGGTGAGCCTGAGAGTGGTGTTCATGGGTTCACCGGAGTTCGCGGTTCCGCCTCTCCGGGCAATTCATAGCCGTTTCCGGCTCGTCGGCGTCATGACTCAACCGGACAGACCCAAGGGAAGGGGACGGAAAACCGTGCCCACGGCGGTGAAAGCCGCGGCCCTGGAACTGGGTGTTCCGATTGCCGAGCCGGACAAGCTCGCCTCGAGCGAATCCATCGAGCTGCTGAAATACTGGAACCCAGACGTGATTGTCGTTGCCGCGTACGGGAAGATTCTGCCCAAGGTCGTCCTTGAACTTCCCGAGATGGGCTGCATCAACCTGCACGCGTCGCTCTTGCCCCGTCACAGAGGAGCTTCCCCCATCTCCGCGGCCATACTGGCGGGCGACACGGTGACCGGCGTGTGCACCATGGTCATGGACGAAGGCATGGATACGGGCGACATCCTCCTCAAGAAGGAAGTTCCCATCGCTCCGGACGATACCGCAGGGACTCTGCACGACAAGTTGCTGGAACCCGGGGCGGACCTCGTGGTCAAAACATTGAAGATGATGGCCGGTGGAAACGTTCGGCCCGAACCTCAGGACGAATCCGCGGCTACCTATAGCCGTTTGCTGACCAAAGACGACGGACGTATAGACTGGAACCACGATGCGGACTTTCTGCATCGACTCGTGAGAGCAATGAATCCGTGGCCGGGGGCGTTCTTCTCTCTCGCGGGGGTGAACGTCAAGGTTTGGGAGGCCGCTGTTGAAGAGGGAGAATCCGGACCGGGTCACGTGATGGGAATCAAAGGGGACGGCGTGTCCGTGGGAACCGGCACCGGTCAACTCCGGTTGTGCCGGGTTCAAGCTCCCGGCAAGAAGCCGGTCTTTGCAGCGGAGTATGCTCGAGGACGTCGATTGAAGGTGGGAGACATTCTCGCGTGACGGGTCCCCGGTTCCGTGTCGGCTGATGCATGGGTCGACACAATGGCCTGCGACACGCCGTGTGCGCGGCCCGACAAAATTCCGGAAGGAACGCGGCGGCGAACGGCGGCCATGTCCGAAACCCGGAAATCTTAACAAAACCATTTGGAGAAAGAAGTATGAATCAGTTTAGGACGGTGATTCTTCTCGCGGCATTGGGCGGACTTCTCGTCGTAATTGGAGGATTCATCGGCGGTAAGAACGGTGCCGCTATAGCACTGGTGATAGCCGTAGTCTTGAACTTCGGAAGCTATTGGTTCAGCGACAAGATCGTGTTGAGAATGTACAAGGCTCAGGAAGTCACCGAAGCGGAGGCTCCGGACCTCTACCGCCTGGTTGCCAATCTTGCCTCTCATGCGGGTCTCCCCATGCCCAAGGTGTACATTATTCCCGATCCCTCCCCCAACGCGTTCGCGACGGGAAGGAACCCGTCTCATGCCGCGGTGGCGGTCACGGAAGGAATCATGAGGCTTCTCACCCGGGAAGAACTCGCGGGCGTGATCGGGCATGAATTGGGGCATGTGAAGAACAGAGACATACTTATTCAGAGTGTTGCAGCCACCATAGGGGCGGCCATCACGTACCTTGCCCATTTCGGGTTTCTGTTCGGCGGCCGGTCGGATGACGAGGAAGGCGGCGGTTCCATCGTGGGAATGATCATGATGATGATCCTGGCACCCATTGCCGCAATGCTCATTCAGATGGCCATCTCGCGGTCACGAGAGTACATTGCGGACTCCACCGGCGCGCAGATCTGCGGCAATCCCATATGGTTGGCGCGAGCGCTCGATAAGCTGAGGCGCGGTGCCGACGCGGTTCCCATGCACGGAGACCAGGCCACCGCTCACATGTTTATCGTCAATCCCTTCCTGAGCGGAGGCATTGGAAGCCTTTTCTCGACGCATCCGCCCACCGAGGAACGGATTGCCCGACTTCAGAAAATGGCCGGATACTGAGTACTGCTCCATTTCTCAAATACGGTCGCGAAGTGTTCCGTTTCCTAAATTCGGTCGCGGATTCCGGCGAGCTGAGATTGCTTCGCTTTGCTCGCAATGACAACCTTTACCATGTCTTTGCGAGGAGCGTAGTCCCGCGCAGAACGCGGGAAAGCAATCTCGACGCGGAAGAAATGTGCGACCGTAATCATGCCACAGAGCACTTGGTGCCGTAAACTCTCGGTCGCGTCCCGTCCCGCGTGCTGCGCGGGATGCCGGGCGTTCGCGGAGAAGGAATCCCGTGAAACGGGGCGTTACCGGCACAACGGGGGCTTCCGTGCATACGTGGCCGAACTTATGAAACCGGGCACTAATAATTCATCAAAATCGTCGAAGCGACGTTCCAAGAATCGGCCGATTCCCGCAACTCCTGCCAGGGACGCGGCGGTTGATGTGCTGGAGTCGGTTCAGCGGGGAAAGTTCGTCGAAGCCGCGCTCTCCGAGCAATTACAGACCCGAGCCTTGACGCCGGAAGACCGTGGATTGGCCACGGAATTGACGTACGGTGTGGTGCGCCGGCTGACTCGGCTGGATGGAATCATCAACAAATGCCTTAACAAACCACGGAAGAAGCTCCACCCGACTGTAAGGGCAATACTCAGAACCGCGTTGTACCAACTCGTCATATTGGATCGCGTTCCGCAGCGCGCGGCCGTGCACCAGGCCGTGCTTCAGGCTCGAACCAGAGTCGGCGATGCCGCGGCCGGCTTTGTGAACGCGGTACTGAGAAATGCCTTGAGAAACCTTGAGACGATCGATCCCGATCCCTCGGATGCACCCGCGTCGCTTGCCGCGTACTACTCATATCCGGTCTGGATCGTCGAGAGATGGCTCAAGCAGTACGGCGTTGAGACAACCCGTCGGGTATTGATGTTCGGCAATTCACCATCTCAGCTCATTGTGCGTGCCAACCCGCTGAAGACGACCCGAGACGAGCTTCTCGAGATCTTTTCCGGATCCGGTATCTCCGCGATTCCCACCGTACCAGAGCCCGACGCTCTGTGGATACCGTCGACAAGGTGTCCGGTACACGAGTTGCCGGGATTCAATCTCGGGCTCTTTGCCGTTCAGGACAGGGCTTCGCAGCTGGTTGCGCCCTTGTTGAAGCCTCGCGCCGGGGAGAAGATCCTCGACGCGTGCGCGGCTCCCGGCGGAAAAACCGCTCATCTCGCCGCGTTGACCGGGAACCGTGCGGACATCACTGCAACGGACGAGAACCTACAACGACTGGATGAGACGGGCCGGAATCTCGATCGGCTCGGCACGGCCGGCGTCAGACTGATCCACGGAGATATGACCGACACATCCGCGATCCGCGGACTGGGAAAGTTCCGCAAGATATTGTTGGACGCGCCGTGCTCCAACCTGGGTGTGCTGAGACACAATCCTGAGGTGAAGTACCGCTCGACCATCCAACGAGTTCGAGAATCGGCCGAAAGACAACTCAACCTGCTCAAGACGCTTTCGTCCGCTCTCGACGCGACCGGAATCATGGTCTATTCCGTCTGTACCACGACGGACGAGGAGACGACGGAAGTCGTAACGCGCTTCTTGCAGGAACATCCGGAATTTTCCGTAGATCCCATACTCCCGGAGGAAGTCCGGATTCCGGGCGTCATCCGACCCCCTGGATTACTGATGACCTTTCCACCGCCGGACGACGTACCACTGGATGGTTTTTTCGCAGCGCGGCTTAGGAAGCGTTAACATACTGAAAAAAGGCGATGAATTGAAAACCGCGGGAGCTTTTCCAGTGAATTGGAAGACTGAATTGAGCCTCACCGACGCGCGGATTTGTCTCGGGCGCGTTCGGTCGACGTACCCGTCTCGTCGTTCGTTTTCCTTTCGGTACGCTTCAACAAGCGGAACCGGGAAACGAACTCGTGTTCGGTTTCAGTAAGATGGCTCAAGGGAAAACCCGTGGAGAGGGTCTTGCTGCGAAAAAAATTCACACAACCTCCGGCCGGTCGGACAAAGTGCGAAAAAACTAATCGCTCATGCGCGAGTACCACGCAGGCCAAATTCGGGAAAGGTTCGGTCTTCTCCCTAGTTAGCACACTTGGCACGCGAGTTGCTTATTAATAAGACGAACAACGACTCCTAACCATACCCTCTTAGCAATCCTCCTCATGTGGATTGCTTTTTTTTTGCCTGTTCACGCGAGCAACGACCGTCATGACTCCGTAGTTGCCCATCAACTTCGAAAGCTTGGCCACGGCTATTCCTACGGCCAGGTCGACCGCGTCAACAATGAGGGCCACAGGGCCCACCTTCCTGAACACCTCAGCCAGCCACACTCCCATGTTCCCCTTGATCTGTCTGTTACGGAGCAGCGCCACCGATCGGTTCTGATATTTCGTACACCTCCGCTCCTTCCCGCGCAGGTTGTAGAGACCGTACCTGACAAGTCCAAAAGGGTAGGCGGTGTAAAGGTCGTCATGGTGGTAGATTGTGAGCGCCTCCATGCCGTGGTTGCTCAAATGGGCCTTCACCGATCGCGGAGTAAACAGGTGAAGGTGTCTTGGAATGTCTTCAGTGCATGCGTGTCTCATACCCGGAGCACCAAAGTTGGGAACCACGAACACGAACCGACCGTCTTCTTGGAGAAGCCGGGAAATCTTGTCGAAAAAGGCCGATGGAGTGCGCACGTGTTCCAGGATGGCCCACGCAGTCACGATCTTGTAATGCCGTTCGGGCAATTCCATGGCGAGGAAATCCCCGACCCGTATGGGCACGTCATGGGGCGTCTCCCAGGTCAGCAGATCGACACCCTCCACTCGACGTCCCAGTCCGGCCGCGTAGTGGATGAAATCACCTCGACCGCAGCCTATGTCCAGCAACACGCCGTCATCCGGTTCCGGTTCGGGCAGGTAGGTCATCATGCGGCCGTACAGCGACTGCAGGTCCTGCTTGTCCTTGAGGTAATCATCCGGATAAAGCAGCGGAATCGATCGTGCCGTCGGCATGGGGTTGACAAAGGCCATGCCGCAGCGACATTCCACCAGGTGAAACTCCCGGCCGGTGATGGGGTCGAGTCTCGTGTACAGCACATCCTGATCGTCCGACCCGCACAGGTCGCATGAAACCATTTCCGTTGCGATTGGACCGGTAATCGTCTCCGTCGGCAATGCCCTTCCTTCACGACACGCATTCGTTTCGAGCGGGATCCAGGATAGATATCATTTCAGGACGTGAAAATACATCTCAAAAATGGAGTGTCGCTCCGTTCCCCGCAGTGACGCGCCGGCGGAGTCGGTCTTCCCGCGGCCGTGAATAATTGCTTCGGCGAACGAGTCGATCCGGAAACGGCGCGGAATCGTTTACGGATCTTGACACGAGCCGTCTAAATATGCTAAAAACAATAACCATCATAAGATGTTATAGATACATAAGACAATCATGAACATCAAAATAGCACAACTATTGATAATTACTTTAATATCCATGCTAATGATCAGTTGTGCAGCCAAAACCCCTATTGTCAAGAAACGGGTCCCCGGGTCCTACACCATCAACGGAAAAACCTACTATCCTCTGAAGAAAATCCAGCCCGGCTATTCACAGCGCGGTATCGCTTCCTGGTACGGACCGGGATTCCATGGGAAGAAGACCGCTTCAGGAGAAGTCTACGACATGCACGCGCTGACCGCGGCTCACAGCACGCTGCCGTTGCAGACTCTCGTCCAGGTGACCAATTTGACGAACCGGAAGAGCGTGCTCGTGCGTGTCAACGATCGGGGCCCGTTCGTGGGCGAGCGCGTGATCGATCTTTCGTTCAGTGCGGCACAAGAGCTCGACATCGTGAAGCCGGGTACCGCTCCGGTCCACTTTACCGTGATCGGGCAGGCACCGGTCAAACTTGCGTCCAAGGCCCGAGCGACCCCTGCGAAGAAATCGGGCGTTCCCCCAACCCCACCCCCGAAACTCGCATCGTCGGCACATGCCCCACCGGCAAAGAAGGAAGACGTGTCAGCTCCCAATCCCTTTTTCACAGGGAGGTTCAACGGCTTGCTTGCGCGGCTGATGAATTAGACCAGGCCGGAGTCTCCCGAAAAGTCCCCGTTCGTCGGCATTCACGGGGTGTCGGCATTCTGCTACAATGGAAACGCTTGTTCGAATGGGCAACTCGAGATTCACGGTGATGGAACGACCGCAGGAGCGTGCATGGCAATTACGATCTTGGGAGGCGGGCTGGCGGGTTGTGAAGCAGCGTGGCAACTGGTGAAGAGAGGAACGCGGGTTCGCCTGATCGAGATGAAGCCCGAGCGATTCTCTCCCGCGCACGAGTCGGAGAATCTCGGCGAGCTGGTATGCTCCAACTCGTTCAGGTCGGCATCCTTGAACTCCGCGGCGGGGCTGCTCAAAGAAGAGATGCGGCTCATGGATTCGTTGATCGTGACCGCGGCCCGGGCCACCTCGGTACCCGCGGGGAAGGCGCTCGCCGTGGACAGGGAGCGATTCTCGCGCTTCATTACCGAGCGGATCTCGGGGAATCCGCTGGTGACTTTGGAACGAAGGGAAATCACGAGGATTCCCCACGTGGAGGAAGGCACGGTGATTGTCGCAACGGGACCTCTGACGTCCGATTCACTCGCGGATGACATTGCCCGTTCCGTGGGCGCCGACGGGCTCTCTTTCTATGATGCCATCGCGCCCATCGTGGAAGCGGATTCCCTGGACATGAACAAGCTCTTTTCCGCCTCACGTTATGAGGAGGGGGAAGGCGACTACCTGAACGCTCCTATGGACGAAGAGACATACCGACGTTTTGTGGACGCGGTCATATGGGCCCAAAAGGTGGATCCGTATCCTTTCGAGAAGATCCCGCATTTCGAGGGGTGCCTGCCGATCGAAGAAATTGCTCGGAGGGGTCCCGACACCCTCGCGTTCGGTCCCATGAAGCCCGTCGGGCTCATTGACCCGGCCACCGGAAGGCGACCGTACGCGGTGGTTCAACTGCGCGCCGAGAACAGGGAGAAGACCCTGTACAATCTGGTGGGGTTCCAAACCAAGATGACGCATCCGGAGCAGGAGAAGATGTTTCGTACCATCCCCGGTCTGGAATCCGCGACCTTTGCCCGCCTGGGTTCGATACACCGCAATACCTATCTCGATGCACCCAGGTTGCTCGACCGATTTTCCCGATCCACGGCGTTGCCGCATGTGTTCTTCGCCGGTCAGATCACTGGCGTGGAGGGGTATATCGAGTCCGCAGCATCCGGTCTGATCGTCGGCATCATGGCCGGGCTGTGCGCCCGAGGCATTACTCCCGAACCGCCGCCGTCATCGACCGCGGTGGGGGGGCTCTTGAAGCATACCAGGGACACGACTCCCAAGAAGTACGAACCGATGAACGTGAACTTCGGACTCATGGATGCCCCTCCCCCGGGCACAACCAAGAAGCGAAAAAAGGAAGTGCTTGCGGCGGCCGCGATTGCCGAAATCCGGAAATGGATCGGCCGCGTTGACAAGCTCTGGGAGGAGGAGGAGGGAGAGAAAGGCGCGGTCGTATTCTAAATATGCCGACTCGCAATCCGCCATGCCCGCTGATCGAAACGGACTATGAAAGCCTTTCACGGAAGTAGACTGTCGGGGCAAAGATCCGGCGGGACGCGGGAAGGACAGGCATTCCCGGGCAGGAGCCTGGGAACGAGAAGGAATTCGCTCAGTACACGACGTTGAGATTCAAACCCACCGAAGCCATACTCTCTCTCGTGTAATAGCCGCTCAGGTTCTCGGCGAACGGCCCTGCACCCGATCCTGTGGACCTGCCGGTCAGTTCCTGATAGTAATAGCACGCGAACACGCCCAGCCGGAGGTTGGCTTGAAGGGCCACCGTTCCTTCCAATCGAAATTCGATCAGCCCCCCTTTATCGGTCTCCACGTTGTGTTCGGAAAACGCGGCGGCCTGCCGAATGGACAGGGTGGAATTCTGTTTCATAAACGGCGAGCCAATCACCTCGAAGCGCGCCTTCCACCATGGAGAGAACATGGCGGTTTGCATGCCGATAAACGGAATATTGGACGCGAACGTATCACGCAACCGTGAGTCGCCCCCCTGCTCAAGTTCCCCGTGATAGCGCCATACGGACTGTCGATATCCCGCGACGACACTGAACCGATAGCCCCCGCCCTTGTGGAGATGATACAGTCCCGCGGCTTCCCATGACTGATAGTCGGGACGAGTCACCCACCGTGGCGTCTCTACTCCACCGACCTCGAACCCGCGTGTCGAGGATAGATCTCTCTCGAAAATGCTCAGTGCTCCCCCGATTCGTCCGGAAAAAGCGTAGAAAGGCGAGATTTCGACATCACCGGCCAGAACCGGCAGACGCGGATTGTACAGAACCTTGAACACATCCTCCAACTCGGGCGTTCTGTTAGCGCCGTGCAAGGCGCGAAGCATCTGTGAACCGAAGAGAAGTTCCATGCGAAAAGAACCATCTAATTCCATTCCTTGTGGAAAAAACCGCTGTGCCTGCAAGAACACCGACTGCGGAAGGAACCCCTGAGCCTGCACACATGCGGGAAGAACCGCGATGGTCAGCAGAATAGCCGCAACACTCGCTAAGACGCGCATGGGAATCCACTCTCCGTACCCAAAAGAATAAAAATGCAGTGTCCGCATTATATGCTCAAATCGGCAAGAAAGAAAAGGGAATTTGGAAGCTTGTGATCACCGGCCGGTCTCGCGGGGGAGATCCGTGTGTCTCGGAAGCGTCATTGCGGCGCGATGCGAGCAATCTCGGATGGTCTGAAACAGATGGCCGTACTTCCTGCATGCAGTACTGAGGAATTGAAAATTCGGCGAACCGCCGATAGAATGCACGTCGTGCGTCCCATGTCCGGCGCTTGCGGGCATTTCTTGGGTAGCCTGCTTCCCGGGGAACTTGCCTAATTGGGCCTCGATCCGCCTCGACAGGATTCGTAATGGAATTGCCTGAACGAAAAGTCTATACGGTATCCGAACTCACCGGTCGGATTCGCGATCTCCTCGAGCGGGAATTTCCCTCGGTATGGGTGCAGGGGGAGGTTTCAAATTTTCATGCGGCACCGTCGGGTCATACGTATTTCACGCTGAAAGATGACTCCGCCCAGATCCGGTGCGTGATGTTCAAGATCCAGTCACGATTCCTAAAGTTCAAGGTGGAGGACGGTCTGGATGTCATCGCGTGGGGTCGGCTGAGTGTGTACAATCTCCGAGGCGAATACCAGCTCATTCTGGACACCATGGAACCCTTGGGGCTGGGCAGCCTTATGCTGGCATTTGAGCAATTGAAGGCCAAACTCGCCGGCGAAGGTCTCTTTGACGCTCGCACCAAGAAACCCATCCCCGCGTTTCCGGAGACCGTGGGGCTTGTCACGTCGCCGCGGGGAGCCGCGGTGAGGGACATGATACGAGTCATACATCGACGCTACCCGGGGGTGCACATCGTGCTGAGTGCGACGTCGGTCCAGGGAGACCGGGCACCCGACGAGATCGTGGCCGCGCTGGAACGGTTGTGCACGTCCGGCGATCCGGACGTGATCATAATCGGACGTGGCGGCGGCTCCGTGGAGGATCTCTGGGCATTCAACGACGAACGGGTGGTGAAAGCGACGGCTCGATGCCCGATTCCCATCGTCAGTGCCGTGGGCCACGAAACGGATGTGACCCTCACCGATTTCGCCTCGGATCTCAGGGCGTCCACGCCGTCCGCGGCCGCGGAAATGGTCGTTCCCGACAGGCGGGAACTGATGGACGGATTGAGCCACCTCGTCGCAAGGCTCAGAAACGCCATGAGCGGCCTCCTGAGAAAATACACCGACGCGGTGACCGAGACGCTCAAGAGGCTCTACGATCCTCGGCGACAGATCGAAGAAAAGCGTATGCGGATAGACGAACTCACCATTCGGCTCGGAAACGCGATGGTTCGGAGGACCGCAACCGCCCGAAGAGATACGGAAGCCCTTGCGAACCGTCTGCGTCCCGAGTATGTCGAGCGGACCATAATCGAAAGCAAGGCACGATGTGACGACCTGACGGGCCGAATGGTACGGTCGATCCATACTGTTCTCCGGACGAGCAGAGATGCCGCGCACAATCTTGCGGCACAATTGGAAGGCCTGAGCCCGTTGGCCGTAATGGAGCGCGGTTATTCCATTACGATGAAGAAGCGCGACGGTACGGTGGTCACGGACGCGGCATTGGTCGAAACCGGTGAAGACCTGCGTATTCGTCTATTCCGGGGGGAACTGTCGTGCAGGGTCACCGCGAAGGATGAAGAGTGAAGCATACAGTGATTTTCCATATTGAAGGCACCGCCGGACGCAGGGGCGGGTTTTAAACCCGCCCAGGATCGACCCAATCAGATCGAGAGATTCTCATGAATGACCTGGTCAACCCCAAAGACCTCTTACCCTTTCTTCATCACATCACTCAGGAGGCGGGGAAGAGGGTGCTGTCGTATCACCGCGGGGACTTCGCGGTGGAGCGCAAGGACACTTCCGAAAAGGGCATTGACATCGTTACGGACGCGGATCGTGCATCGGAAGAGCTCATTCTCGGTGAGATTGCCAAAGCGTTTCCCGAGCACGATATTCTCACCGAGGAGACTTTGACGGAGCGTTCGGGCGCGCCGTGGTTGTGGCTCGTCGATCCTCTGGACGGCACGGTCAACTTTGCTCATGGGTACCCGCATTTTTCCATATCCATTGCCCTCACGTACAACGGCGACCTTACGGCCGGAATGGTGTATGACCCCCTGAGAAAAGAGAGTTTCCATGCCTTTCAGAATCAGGGCACGTTTCTTAACGGCAAAGCCGTCGCGGTGTCGAAAGCCCGCACGCTTCAGACAAGTATCGTGGCCACCGGCTTCCCGTACGACCGGGCCTATTCGGAAGACAACAATGTGAAGGAATTCACACAGGTAGTCACCAGGGTCCAAGGCATACGAAGAGGGGGCTCAGCGGCTCTGGATCTGGCTTACGTTGCCGGCGGCCGTCTCGACGGGTTCTGGGAACTTCGGCTCAAACCCTGGGATCAGGGTGCGGGGATGCTTCTCGTACAAGAAGCCGGCGGCCGCGTTTCGGACGGAACGGGACGACCTACTCATATCCGCACGCTGAGCATAGTGGCGACGAACGGCTTGATCCATAACGAGCTGGTAACCGTACTGTCCAGAAACTCCTAACAGACATCCTCATCTTGAAAGGATGGAGACCATGAATTCCGGCGCTCTTTCGTCCGCGGCCTACGTGACTTACCTGCAATGTCCCAAATGCAACGAAATCCATGAATCAAGCACAATCCAGACCGTATGCATTTCGTGCGGAAGTCCGCTCCTGGTCATGTACGACCTTGAATCGGCGCAATCGGAACTGAAACGCAGCCTGCTCGTCTCCCGCTTGCCGGACATGTGGCGGTACAGGGAACTCCTTCCCGTACAGGACCTCGGGAACGTGGTGAGCTTGGGGGAGACGATGACCCCCGTGGTTCACTGCCGAACCGTGGGTGCGGGGCTCGGTATGGACCATCTGTTCGTTAAGGATGAAGGGAGATTGCCCACCGCGAGTTTCAAGGCCCGCGGCCTGGCAATGGCCGTGACCATGGCCAATGAGTTCGGGATTCGACGCGTCACCATCCCCACCGCGGGGAATGCCGGAGGCGCGCTGGCCGCATACGGTGCCCGCGCGGGCATGGAGGTCTTTGTCTTTTGCCCTGAGGACGCACCCGAGATCAATGCGAACGAATGCGGCATGGTCGGCGCGGCGGTGTATCTCGTCAACGGTCTCATCGATGATTGCGGACGAATAGTCCGTGAGGGCAAGGATCTGTTGGGCTGGTTCGACATGTCGACCCTTCGGGAGCCCTATCGGATAGAGGGGAAAAAGACCATGGGGCTGGAAACGGCTGAACAGTTCAGTTGGGACCTGCCCGACGCCATCTTCTATCCCACCGGTGGTGGGACCGGACTGATCGGCATGTGGAAGGCGTTCAACGAACTGGAAACTCTTGGGTGGATAGGGAGCAAGAGGCCGCGGCTCATATCGGTACAATCCGAAGGTTGCGCGCCCATCGTCAGGGCCTTCGAAGAAGGTGCGGAGACCGCCCGACCGTGGGAACACGCATCTACCGTCGCCGCGGGCATCAGAGTGCCCCACTGCATCGGCGATTTCCTCATCCTCAGGGCCATTCGGGAAACCAACGGTACGGCCATAGCCGTTCCCGACGACGAAATCCTCCTTGCACAAAGAGAGCTTGCCGAGAAGGAAGGCATCATCGCGGCGCCGGAGGGCGCGGCCACGCTCGCGGCCTTGAAGAAGGCCCTGGATCGTAAGGATGTGGACAAGGATGAGCGAGTACTGTTGTTCAATACCGGATCGGGCCTGAAGTATCCGATGAACACGACCTTGTCCCGAATAGACAAGGACAAGCCCGTTGATTACGCGGCAATGCTGCGGCGATAGCGGCCTTGCATCGAGCCGGCGTCTTCTCGGCCGACATCAATGTACTCATCGGTAATCGCAGCCGTCGGATGATGCCATCACACAAAATGACTTCCTGTTATGATCGCTGCCGATAATTGCGACCGAGTCGTTCGGTTGGAACACAAAATCGGCATCAGGATTCGGCTGCAGTTTCGCGTCGCGGACAACACCTACAACCGAGGCCCCGGTTTTTTTTCGGATTCCAAGCTCTCCGATCGATTTGTTCACCATCGGACTATCGCGATCCAAAACGACCCATTGCAGGTCGAATTGCTGCTCGGCTCCTCGGAAGTGAGACAGGAGACTATAATCATCACCATGGGTGAACCACTCGGCATAAAGCTCCTGGCGAACCGTATCGGTATATCGCTGAATTTCGTTGGCCGGAACGTGGAGGTGCAGAAGAGACCGGCGAGTCAATTCGAGACTTGCTTCGAATTCGGGCAGCACAACTTCGGACACTCCCAACTCCTTCAACAGCTCAAAGTAATCCGGACCCGACGCTCTCGCGACGATCTTGATCTTGCTGTTCAACCGTCTGGCGTGAACCGCGGTGGTTCTGAGGACCACAATTCCCGGCGTTGTGATGACCAGAAGAGAACTCTCCTTGATCCCGGCCGCGTCCAAGACGATTTCGTGGCTTGAATCCCCGTAGACCACGGTCATGCCCTCATCCTTGGCCTGTTCCACCCGTTGGTGGTCAAGCTCGATGACCACGAATGGAAGGCCCAAACGCTTCAAGACCTGCGCAATGAGAAAACCGACACGGCCGCCGCCTGCGATGACCACGTGATTGTGAAGCCCATCAACGGGCATGTTCGATGATTCGAGCTCTTCATGGTCGAACGAGCGTTTTCTCAACGCATAAATCTTAGCGGTTTGCCCCGAGATGATCGGTGTGAGGACCATCATCAGTATTGCAGAACTCAGTACCAGCGAGTAGAGATCGGCGTCAATGGAGTTGGTGGATACGCCCACTCGGGCAAGAATGAACGAGAACTCCCCGATTTGAAACATGCCCAATCCTACGGCCAGGGGAATTACATTGCCGTAGTCGAAGGCTTTGGCAATGAACGAGAAGATGAGTCCCTTTGCAATCCCTACGGCCAGCACCAGCGCAGCTATGTGCCAGAGGTTGTCCATAAGGAAGGTCGGATCCAGAAGCATCCCTACCGACGCAAAAAACAGCAAACCAAAGAGATCACGAAGCGGAATGATGTCGCTGAGGGCCTGGTGGCCGTAGTCCGATTCACTCAACACCATACCGGCCACGAATGCGCCGAAGGCAAAAGAGAGCCCCACCTCGTGCGTAAGATAACCCACCCCCAAACCGATGGCCGTGATGGCGAGCAGAAAGAGTTCTCTTGAACCTAACTTGGCGATGTGCGTCATGAGCCGCGGCAGGATCCGCGTACCAAGAAGGATCATACCGGTAATGAAAGCCGCGGCCTTCAGTGCAGCGAAGCCAAGCACCGGCAGTCCCAGGGCGGGATCGTTCAGCTGCGGCAGCATGACCATCATGGGTATCACGGCAAGGTCCTGGACAATGAGCATCCCGATCATCACTTTGCTCGAGAGGGTCCCCAGCCATCCCTGGCTCATGAGCGTCTTGAGGATTACCATGGTGCTGGAAAGAGAAATCAGTGCCCCAAGCCAAAGCGATGATTTCCAGTCCAACCCCATGACGTGTCCGATTCCCAGGCCGAGACATATGGTGAGAGCGATCTGGATGGGGGTACCAATCAGGGCCACTCTCTTGACCGGTCTGAGATCCTTGAGAGAAAACTCCAGTCCGAGTGCGAAGAGGAGCAGAGCTATTCCGATCTCGGAGAGCAACTCGATGTCGTGAATGTTCGAGACCGTGAATCCCGCCGTATGAGGTCCCAGGATGACCCCCGCAGCGACATAGCCGAGGATCAACGGTTGGCCGAGCCTCTGCAGCAGCAGACCGCAGAAGAATGCGGCTACGATAAGGACGATGATGTCGGTTGCAATACCCATTACGATCCTGAATTATCCGGGGTTTCAGTCACTTCCGCTGACTTTCCGGCCCTCGCCCGGTCGTCCCATGGTTGCTCGGACCTCACCATACCACGGTGTGGTCCCCACACGTTCACAAGAATCCGAGTCACACGCGCGATCGCAGTTTCTCAGGAACGGTTCCCATCAAGAAGCGAAAAAATAGAGTATCGAATGGAGCGGATTGAGGCCGACCCAGGACGACACCTTAACCTGACGGGCAGTTTGACCAGGGTATTCTTGAGCCTTCTCTTTGTCAATCGTATCGACGCCTGTACAGACTCGTGGCGCTCCCGGGTCATTATGCCAACCATCATGTCGTGGGCGGACGAACGCTTCCGCGTTCCTCCGGGGACGCGTGTCGGCATCCCCGGTGAAAGCTTCTTCCACATGGAAAATTCCGTGACGGTTGCAGTGAATCGTCCGGGTCGGACTACTTTGGTATGGAAGCGTTCTTCGGGATTCAACGGAAGGTGTTGAGGCCCTAGTCGCCCGGTCGTTTGTCGTCCGGCTTGGACGTGGATTTTCCCGTGCCTTTTGTACATGCACTCATTTCAGCGTCGAATTTCTTCCATTTGTCCGTCATGTTCCGTTTCCACTCGTCGGCAGCGGCTCGGGCTCGACGTTGCGAAGAGTGGTATGCGGCGCCTCCCGCAAGTACGGGGACAACTGAAGCCGAAAAGACCAGAAAGATCGTTGCAACTGCAAGCAGCTTCTTCATTGGTATGACCTCCACTTTGTTGACCGAATCGGTCAAGATGCAGTACGGCCGAAATCGTCGCCGACGGCATCAGAACCGGTTATCTATTGGGTTCGCTTACCTGAAATGCCATGCCGCGGGCATTCATCCGCCCCGTGCTCGGCCATTGTTCACCGCCCACTGCTCGAGCAAGCGCGGGACAACAACCTTGCAGTCATCGCATTTCCTTAAATGGATTGCGTGAACCTGCGACCGGAATTGTCGGCAGATCTGTGGAGGCTTAGATCAGAAGAATGGTGGTCCGGAGAGAGGCAATCGTTGAACCGATCCCCCGAGGCTCCTCCGTGAAAGGAGAGATCGCTCGGTCCGGCAAGACGCGGCAGGAGGAAGGTTGAAGCGGAGAAAGCATTGCATTGAATGCCGGAAAGGTCCGGGAGTTCCGCACGGGAAGCGCGAGAGTCGCCGAGTCGCCGCCGGCCACGCTGTGGTTGTGACAGCAATCCGCGTCATGGAGATGCGGCCGGTCGTTCGAATGGGGAGCGTGACTATGTGAGACGTCGGTGTCTGCAGAAAAGGAGTTCACGCCGCGGATCGGCTCGTGTTCATGCTGGAAATGCCTGCAACACGTCTCCTCGATGTGCGGGATTCCAAGCAAAAGGAAATACGCCAACAACAGGGAAAATGCTGCGATTCTCTTGGTCCGCATCGTGTTCACGGCATCACATCCATACGTCCTCAAATCGAATACTTGAGGCACCTCCCGTTCGGGGGGCGACCTAGGTCGTACGTATAGACCATCCAATAGAGAAAATCAAGAAAGACGCGCCCGGGCCCATGGCCAACGGGTCAGATACGTGACCTTTTGCAGGCACAGCGGTCAGATCAGGACCGGCAGTGCCCCACGAGCTATGGCCCACTCTTTTCGCTTCAGTATTCCGTCTTCTCGACCATGAGATGGCCGAGTTTCCTGAGCAAATTGTTGTATTCGTCCGCGGTCATCGGACACTCGAGAAGGTCCCGGGCTTCATGTACTGTCTGAAGCCTGAGTTGCCTCATCATACTCTTCAAGTTGTCCGGGCCGATGTCTCTATATTTCGCACTATGAGAGACATAGGTCTTGATTCCGGTCTCTTTGCCGTTGAAGACGTGGAAGAAATAGACGTGGTCACCGGAAACGTCTCGTCGAAAGCCTTTCTTCTTGAGACTCTTTTCAGCCGCCTTCCGGTCAACTTTCATTCGCAAGCCTCAACGAAACTCTCTTCAAAAACCGTCTTGAGGCTCAACGCGTTGCCCATGGCTTCTTCTGAAGTGAGCTCCTTGTAATGCCTGTAGAAGCTCAGAACGTGTTTCATGAATTCATGTATGGCATCTTGAGCCGTGTCACCGGTAGCGAATATGTCCAATCGGAGATTCTCAGCGAACCAGAGGTCCTGCCCCCGTGCAACGGATATCGTGACCGGCTTACGGGGCCGCAGTCTTAGGTGAGCGTCGGAGAAGGAAAGTGCCGCTACTTTGTATTCTTGAGGAAGATTGTGACGAAGACTGTCGCCAGTACGAACTTGCACTGCCTCAGAAGCGGGCTGTTCGAGACCACGAACCGGCTCGGGAGTTGCCGTCACTATTTCCCCGCTCCAGGATGGCTTGAAACCCGAAACGGGTAAGGTCTTAGCTGTAGCCGTTTCCAACCTCAGATCTCCTCTCCCTTTATGTAATCACGGTAGTTGGGTGTGATCAACCGGTGAAACAGATCCGCAGACCGATCATGGGCTTCCTTGAGGTAATCACGCACTTGACCGAAGGTCAGTTCACCCTCTTTGGCGTAGTCGAAATCCAGAAGGAAGGCTTCCTGGCTACCGTCGGTTCTGGTAATCGACTCGATTCGAGTCGTGATCTTACCTCCGCCTCCAGACAAGGCAAAAGCCATGCTGATATTCTCAATACCGCCCGGAAGTGATTCCAACATCTTGTCGCCCAACTCAAAGAAATACGAAAACGGCACAAGATCATCTTCTCGCAGAAACGGGATAATGTTGATATGGCGGAGTCCGATACGGTTCAACCGTCGGATCGGAACAATCGAACCCAACAGATCCATCACCCTCAGACACTCCGCGCTAAACCTATCAAATCCGGGATAAGCTCTACAGTAATAGCCGAATCTGTTGATTGACACCATCACTCCGGCACTTCCATCCTGTTTTTCGAACCGAAAAGGTTCTAAAGACACTGCCATACCGGCTTCGACTCGAGGGACCAATAAATTGGGGAACTCGGCTCTGACGATCTCCTGAATCTCGTGACGACGAGATTCGATGACCGTTTCACCGGGGAATCGAACCTCAAAAACGACCTCTACGAGCGGAGAATTGGGGTGCCTTTCGTCAGGGACTTTGCTCACGGGTACTCTCTTCGACCTATCCTTCAAGAGATGGATATTACATGTTACGCTGCCTGCAGGAACCGGGTCAAGAGAGGAAAACGTTCGCTGCCGACGAACGCGCAGGTGCCGTTTCTCCGGTCTCTTATCGCAGGATCTCGAATGACACAAGTCATTTTCACGGTGCGCCGTGAAGGGGGCATGGATCTTCATACCACCCAATCAGTGCTTGAAGCCGGAGTCGTGGTTCCGGGCCCGACGGAACGGTGGAATCAGAGGCAACCGGAATTACTGAGCATCCTTTAGGATCCTTGAGACAATGTCGACGGAGGCAACGTATGACCGAGCCGAGATCCTCGAAAGCCGGCGGATGGAGGCGAACCGCCTAGTCTTTGTCAAGGATTTCTCTCACCTTGCTTGCCAGGCTGTCCAAGGTAAACGGTTTTGCCAGGAAGTGCACGCCTGGTTTGAGCACACCGTGATCGATGATGGCGTTTTGCGTGTACCCGGAGACGTAAAGCACCTTTATTCCGGGCCTTGATTCCGAGATGGTTCGATAGAGACGAGCACCGTCCATCTTGGGCAGGACGATATCGGTCAGCAAGAGATGTATCGGTCCGTCATACTCTTGACTTAAGCGAATTGCCTCCAGGGGATGGGCGGCATGCAACACGGAGTACCCGAGAAGTTCCAACAGCTCGCACGCAAGATTGCGCACGACCTCTTCGTCCTCCACCACCAGTACTGTCTCGTGCCCTCGCCGCTGGTCGCCCGCGGCCGCGACTTCCGATGTCGATGCAATCCGGCGCTCCATACAAGGCAGATAGATTTTGAACACACTGCCCCGTCCCGGTTCGCTGTACACGGAGACATGGCCCTTGTGCTGTTTAACGATGCCGTACACGGTGGACAGACCCAACCCCGTTCCCTTTCCCTTTTCTTTGGTGGTAAAGAACGGGTCGAATATATTGCTGCGGGTATCCGCATCCATTCCTACGCCGGTGTCGGCGACCGAGAACATCACATATTGTCCCGGGTTGAGATCCGCGTGGGCCCGGGTATACGCTTCGTCCAGCGTCACGTTCGCGGTCTCCATCGTCAGCTTGCCGCCTTCAGGCATTGCGTCACGGGCATTGACCGCGAGGTTCAGCAGGATTTGCTCAATCTGGTTGGGATCGGCCATGACCTGTCCCAAAGAGGGGTCAAAAACCGTCATCAGTTCAATGTCTACGCCGAGCAGACGCCTGAGAATCTTTTCAAAATCCGCGATCAAAGGATTGAGGTCGAGTGCTCTGACGGACAAGACCTGCTTGCGACTGAAAGCCAACAACTGCCGAGTGAGTTCCGCAGCACGTTCGGCGGCGCGACCGATCTGAAACACTTTTTCCCGTTCACTGCTGTTCTTGGGCATTTGTTGAAGCAAGACACTGGAATAACCAAGAATGGCGGTCAGAAGGTTGTTGAAGTCGTGCGCCACGCCCCCGGCAAGTCTCCCTATTGCCTCGAGTTGCGCGGTTTGGCGAAGTTGCTCCTCCATGCGGGCACGCTGTGTGATGTCCTCCACCACCTCGATGCATCCTGTGATCGCACCGTCTCTTCCGAGAGTTGGAAACGCCCTGATCCTCAAATTGGTTCGTTTTTCATCCCCGATCAGCCGCTCAACTTCCACCTCCGCGGGGCGCCCGGTGCTCATGGCACGGCTCGCCGGGCAGTACGGGCAAATCGATGCCGTCTCGGCAAAGGTTTCATGGCATTTCGTCCCGACCATTTCGTCCACATGCTTGGAGAAGAGGCGAGATTGAGCAGGATTTGTCATGACGACATTGTAATCCGCATCCATGAGCGTTACGCCGATATCTATGTTGTCCACAAGAGATCGATACCGCTCTTCGCTTTCTCTCAACGCTTCGGCCGTACGCCGACGCTCCTTACGGATCTCCGCCTCGCGGATTTCACGCTCGATCGCGGGAACCAAACGCTGCAGGTTGTCCTTCATGATGTAGTCGTTCGCGCCCGCCTTCATGATCGTGACCGCGGTTTCTTCTCCGATCGTGCCGGAAACGATGAGACACGGGATGTCGAGGTGCATGCTCCTCAACACGCTGAGAACACCCATTGCGCTGAAGTGAGGCATGGCGTAGTCGGATATGACGACGTCCCATGTGTGTTCGACGAGAGCTTCTCTCACGGCGGAATTGGTTTCCACGCGCCTGAATTCCGGTTGATAGCCGCCGCGACGCAGATGCCGCACCAGAAGGAGACAGTCGTCTTCGGAATCCTCCACGATCAAAACCCGCAGCCTCTCACTCATCGTTCACCTCTTCCTCGGAGGGCTCTGGTTCAATACCATCCAATAGAGTTCCAGGTGACGAATTGCCTCGGCAAATCTCGTAAACTCAACAGGTTTTCTGACGTAACTGTTTGCGCCCAACCGATAACTCTCAATGAGATCCGGTTCCTCGTCCGATGAGGTGAGCACGACCACGGGGACCAGCTTCGTGCGCTCGTGAGCGCGTATTCTTCGGAGCACCTCCAAGCCGTCGATTTTGGGCAGCTTCAAATCGAGGAGGATGACCTCGGGCAACAGCCCCAATGTCTCAACGTCCTCGTCTCCGGTGCCCAAGAGATACTCCAGCGCCTCCACTCCATCGCGTGCCACGACAACTTCGTTCACCACTTTACTCTTGCTCAACGATCGGAGAGTGAGAGCTTCATCGTCGGCATTGTCTTCCACAAGCAGGATGATCCTTCTTTCCATGAATCCGCTCCTCCTTCCATCACAGCGTGAAATAGAATGTTGCCCCGCGGTCCACGATTCCCTCGCCCCAGACCGCACCTCCGTGCCGATGGATAATCCTTTGCACCGTGGCCAGCCCGATGCCCGATCCGGAGAACTCTTTTTCGCCGTGCAAGCGTTGAAACGGACCAAACAGCTTTGAAGCGTACTTCATATCGAAACCCGCGCCGTTGTCTCGAACAAAATAGACGGTCCTCGGAGCTTCGGCCTTCCCGTGTACGCGTTCCTTGACAAAACCGAACTCCACTCGGGCATGCTCCCGGTTGCGGGTGAACTTCCAGGCATTCCCCAAGAGATTTTCTATCGCAATTTTCAGCAGGCGTTTGTCGCCATAGACGACCAGCCCGGGGCGTATGATGAACTCGACCTTGCGATCGGCCTCAATCTCTTGAAGACCCTTGGCGACGATGCCGACCAGGCCGCTGAGGTAGACCTTCTCGTGATTCATGTCACTCCTGGTCACGCGGGACAATTTCAGCAAATCGTCTATGAGCTGCGCCATTCGCTGAGAAGCGGCACGCACTCTCCGGAGGCAGTCTCGACCGTCGGTGTCCAGACTCGTTGAGTAATCCTCCAGGAGCACTTGGCTGAACCCGTCGATGCTTCTCAGCGGGGCGCGCAGATCGTGGGAAACCGAGTATGAGAATGCCTGGAGCTCTTCATTGGCCGCCTGGAGTTGCGCGGTTCGTTGGGCCACTCGTCGCTCGAGTTCCACGTTCAACCTTCGAATTTCCTGCTCCGCAAGCTTGCGTTCCGATATGTCCGAAAGAATGACGAGCATTCCCGAAGGCTTATCCTCATGGTCGTGATAGCGGGAAGCCATCACGCTCAAGTCCAGGATGCGACCGTCACGTGTATATCTTTTCGTCTCAAAGCCGGTGACGGGAACGCCGGTCCTGATGACCTTCTCGATCAAGTGCATAGTCGTCTCCCGCTCGGAATCAGGCACGTACGCTATTCGTTTTCCTTTCACCTCCTCCAGCGTCCACCCGAAAATCTCCGTAAACGAAGGACTTACGTGGATGACCCTTCCCAGCATGTCATAAATGACGATTGCATCGGCCGACGAATCGATCAGGGAACGGTATATCTCCTCACCCCGCTTGGATTTCTCGTAGAGCTTTCGGTATCGTTCCTCGCTGATACGCAGGGCCTCTTCGGCCGCCACACGGTCGGTGCAGTCCCCGGCCCCGTTCGACTTCACGTCCGATCCTTCATGGCCGAACACATGAGTTTGAAGGGATTCGTCAGCCTGTCTACGCTTCTCTTCGGCTCGGATCCCGCCGGCCACGAGATCGACCAGGTCCGGATCGTCCGTTCCGGCCAGTTCTCCGAGAAGTCCGGTGAGTCGACGAATGTTCTCGAGTCGGTCCGATCCGAGGCTGTAGAAACACTCTCTCACCTTGGCCAATCGATCCCGGAGATTCCTGAGCTCGGCTGAGTCCCGTTCACCTTTAAGCACGCGCCGACGCAGCCGTTCGAGTTCAGTGCGACTGTCTTCTATGGTTTCGTCCGGAGTGGTCATGGGAGCCTCTCATGTGAGAAGTACGAGAGTCGGAAAGACGAGCCGGCAAGATCCAATGTACTACCGGCGGTGCCGCAGAAAATACTCCGGGGGATAGCGAAAGCTCGTTGACGATACCGGGTGTCCGCCTCAGTAACGATTCCGCGGACGTCTTATAAGAGTCGTTGGGTAGACCGGCGTTCGTTCCCGGTGGTCGACTATGCGTATCCCTCATCGCGGACGCGCAATGTCTCGCCTCCGACCGTATGACGCACTACGCGTGCCGATGAATCCATTCATCAGAATACGAGAAAACAGGATGGATTTCCAGACAAACCCCACCACATCTTAGCCGGCCATGAAGTCGCGAGAATATGGAAGCGGCACATGTGTCTGCCGGCCGGGAATGGGCTCCGACTCGGAGGCGAGCCGAAGACGGGCTACCAGAATTTAGGTCGATCGGGTTCAGGGGAACCGGTTTCTCGAGAACCGCCGGAAAGAACCCTATCCAGGTCCGTCTGTGGAGAAGACCTCATCAGACCGTTGGTTTCGTCGAGAAGCCGCGTAACAGCCTGTTTTCGGGAAGGTTTCGAGAGTAACGAGAGGGCTTTGCGAAAATCTTGCGATGCTTGTCGGTAGTCCCCCTTGTCCTTATATGCCACCCCCCGGTTGGCATAAGCCAAACCATAGGTCGGCCTCAGCTTGATGGCATTGGTGAACGCGTCCACGGCTCGATCGAGGTTTCGATTGAGGAGATTGGCGATCGCCAGGTGGTAGTACATCTCGGGTGTCGCCCGGGACGGGCTTTCTTGGATTGACCGAGAAAAGTCCTTTACTGCTGCGGCGTAGTTCTTCTGCTCCAAGTGGGCCATTCCACGGTGGACCAGAGCATCCGCGTTGTCCGGGTCGGCCTGGAGTACGGCGTTAAGATCTTCAAGGGCTTCCTTCGGATGACCGCTCAGGAGGCGGGCACGTCCCCGCAGCGTTCTCACCGACGTCTCGTGAGGCTCACTCTGAAGAACCCGGTCAAAATCTTCCGTTGCTTCCTTGAACTTGCCTAAGTCCAGAAGGGTCCGACCTCGTTCAATGAGGAGAACCGTATCCGGTTTCTTGATCGCCGGCAGTCGGTTGTAGTCTTGCAGGGCCTCCTCATTACGTTCAAGCCTTCTGTAAACGTCCGCACGATTTGTCAGTGCCATGATGAATTTGGGATCGAGTTCGATCGCCCTGGTCAGGTCCTTTACGGCCGATTCGAGGTTTCCCTGGACGGATTGCGCGTAACCTCTATTATTGAATGCCTCGGCATTGTTGGGATCCAGATTGATGGCTTTGTTGTAGCTTTCGACCGCCCGATCGGTTTTTCCCTGGATAAACAGTGCGTTTCCTTGCTTGAACCAGGCTCCGGAGTGTTTGGGGTTCATCTCAAGCGTGCGATCGAGATCCGATAGAGCTTGGGGAATGTTCTGGGACTTCAGGTAAGCCGAGCCGCGCAGATAATAGGACTCGCCGTCAAGCGGGTAGAGCTTGAGAGCTTCGTTCAAGTCCTTGATTGCGGCATCGGTATTTCCCAGGGCGAGTGAAGCTTCGGCTCGTACTCGGAGAGCCCCCGCATGCTTCGGTTCAAGTTTGAGTACCTGGTTCATGTCGTCCACGGTCTTGTCAAACATCTTCTTGTGAAGGTAGATGAGTCCGCGGCCGTACAGCGCGTCCTGGATGTCGGGTGCTATGGAAACGGCTCGAGTGAAATCCGCCAGTGCGCGGTCTTCGTCGCCTTTGGAACGGTAGGCCACGCCCCTATTGAAATAGGCCCGTGCGTGATTCGGATCGAGAGAAATCACGCGGGTATACAGGCGAATGGCCTCGTCGAGATTCCACTTCCAGTGGGCTTCCACCGCTTCTGAATAGACCGTGTTTGCATTGTCCGCAGCTGTTAGAATTGAGGGCGCCGCGGAAAACGCGAAGACCGTCGCCAGGAAAAGCCCGAAAAGTCTCCATAATACCGGACTGTGTTCTCGTGTGGGTTTGCTGGGAGTTGTCACCTTATTTCCGGATGCCGTTGCTGCATGCTCTCATCATTTCAGGACCTTCCGCCCGCGAGACGCCAACGCAGTTCCGGCGATTTCGTTTTGTCTTCACCCACGCTTCCACGTGCAAAAGAGCTTCACTGCATCTCGTGAATTACTGCCGAGCGAACTTGTCATTGAGCGGAAAGCATCTCCCTGACGTGAGTAGTACTGACCGGCTGCCTGAAGGAGAACCCGGACCGCTTGGACTCAGGGAGGTGCAACGCCTTGCCGAAGTCGGCCCTGGATCGAACTGCGTCTCCTAAGAATTCATACGCGATTGCCCGGTTCAAGTGCGCTTCACGGTGCCGTGGGTCGATTTCGATGGTTCGGCTGAACTGCTTCACGGCTTCCCGGATACGCCCCTGTTTTCCCAAGGCCATACCCAGGTTGAAATGAGCATCGGGATCGTCGGGTCGCCCCGCGACGAGTTTTGAAAATATTTCCACCGCGGCGTTGTAATCCCCCGACAATTCCTTGAGTCCACCGAGGGAGAGCAGGACGTCGCGATTCTCCGGGTCCAATTTTGCCGCGGTCTCCAGATCCTTCACGGCGCTTTCCATGTTCCCGGTATCCCGCCGGCATTCGCTGCGATACACGTACACGTCCGGGTTGTCCGGTTCCAGGTCCAGGGATTGAGTGAAATCTTGTATGGCTCTGGCACACTCGCCTCGGCTCTTATAGATCCATCCTCTATTGACGTATGCACGTGCGAGCTGAGGATTCATTGTGATGGCTTTGGACACGTCCCGAAGGGCCTGAGCAACATTGCCCTTCTTGAAGAAAACCCACCCGCGGTTGTTGTACAGGTCCGGGAAGCGAGGATCGATTCGTACTGCCTTGTTGTAGTCCTCAATCGCCTCATCGAGATCATCTTTGCCGAAATGAGCGTTACCGCGTTGATAATAGGCCAAAGCATAATCAGGGTTCAGCTCGATTGCCCGGGAGAAGTCCTTGACCGCACCGTCGTTGTCTCCCGTCTTTAGACGCGCGTTGCCGCGGTTGTAGTATGCGAGGGTGTACTGAGGGTTGATGTTCAAGGCCTGATTGAAATCTTTGATCGCTTTGGCCGGTTCATGGTTTTGTATCAAGGCCCATCCGCGATTATTGTACGCGTCGGGGTCCGAGGGGTCGATTTCTATGGCCTTGGAGAAGTCTTCGATGGACCGATTCAGGTCGCCCTTGCCATGGTAAGCGTTCCCCCGGTTATAGTAGGCCAAGGCGTATGACGGATTCAACTTTATGGCATTGGTGAAGTCCTGAATTGCCTCATCGTACCGCCGGAGTCGGTAGTAGGCGCTGCCCCGATTGTTGAACGCCGTCGAGAGACCGGAGTCCATCTTAACGGCTCTCGTGTAATCTTGAATCGCTTCTTCGTACTTGCCCATCTTTTCATATGCGAGGCCCCGACGGAAAAACGTGTCCGCAGTTGCGGCGCCGGCACGCACAGCTCTTGTCAAGAGGTCGATTACCTTATCGTGCTCGCCCATTCTCTGCGCAGATTTAGCCTTATCCAGATACTCGTCGGCCGTGTCGCCTCGGGCGGCGGCGGCTGCGCACAGAATGAGGACCAAGCCCAGGATCATGCCGGTCCATGTCTTCGCTCGCATTACAAAACTCCCTTGTTTCACAGGGACATGCTCGTGATGATGTTACCACAACATGAACATACTTGTCTACCGCAATGTTTCTCATTGAATTTTGTGGTCGAAAAAGGTCCAAGACCATGTGGTCCCGTGCGCCCCCTTTCCGTGTCCCCCCGACAGTTTAGACGTGAGATACTCCTTCCCGTTACACCATGTGAACGCACGGCGCGACGCGGAACGGCGCGTGCCCCAGGCGATGTCATCAGTAAACGACAATGGCTTCAATCGATTGTTCCCGATTCCGAGAACGTCAGTCGAACAATCGGTATTGTCTATAGAAGAACGGTTTGAGGATCTTGAGTCCGAGGTACGATGCCGCGGGTTTGATCAACGAGCCGGCACGCGTCGAGCTTCCCAAACAGTGCCTGCATTGGGGCGACAAGAGTTTGCCCTTTGCAAACCCTCGCATAATTCGTTGCAACTCGGGACCGTTGAGAATGTCGATCAGCGGGGTTTCCGCGATGTTCCCAATAGAGGTTTTTCCATCAAAGTCGATGCAGCAGAGGGTGACGTCGCCGGTGTAAAGTATCGCGAAATGGTCCCTCATGCCGAAGCAATACCCTCGGCGGGCCTGAATTATGTTGCCGTCGGCGAACGCGTTGCCCCAATCGGTGAGCACGTATGTCTCGATGAACACTTTCGGGACAATCTCGATGACATTCCACCCATGGATACCGATCTTGCCTATGCGGGCGGCCGCTTTGGAGCGATCCGATGTAATTCCGAGCCGCTCGTGCACGAGTTCGGTCCATTGGAGAACCGTGTTCCTCAATGCGGTCGTACTGTCCATGAAATCGGGGATTCCCAGTTTCCTTTTCAGCGTGCCGGCGAATCTGGTGGTCATGATCCGTATCTTGAAGATGGGTGGACAAGGTCTGTTCGCGCATGCAAAGAGAAGGTCCAGCAGACGGCCCCGATACGTTTCGAATTCCATGCGCGTGCCCCGCGTGGCTCGAAAACTCTCCGGGTCCGGGGTTTGCAAGGAAATGTCGATTTGGTGGAGGTCTTGCTCGGCTAGTTTCCGGATCGTTTCTTGCGTGAGAAGCGCGCCATTGGTAGTAAGTCCAACCGGCAGATTCACCCGGCGAGCATGTTCGAGGATCTCAAAGAGCCGCGGGTACAGGAGCGGTTCACCCATGACGTGAAAGGTCACCTTTTCCGCCAGGTCGAGTGCCGAGATCTGGTCGAGGACGCTTCGCGCAAGATCCTCGGCCATGGATCCGCGTGGTCGAGTCATTTTCGAGTCCGGGCAGAACACGCAGGAGAAATTGCACTTGTTGGTCAGTTCGATGTGAATGCGTTTGAACTTCCCGGGAAGATAGGGCGCAGGCTTTTTCACCATAGTGGTTTGCATCTCGTGTTCCATTGTCCGTCCTATTCGGCTCGCAAGCACCCTGCGACCGTTGCGGTCAGAAAGCCGGCCAGAAGGCCTGCGGCCAACGCCCGCAAGCCCAGGGCGATGACTTCGTGCTTGCGATCCGGTGCGAGAGCGGATATTCCGCCGATGAGGATAGCGAGGCTTCCGAAATTTGCAAAGGAACACAAGGCATAGGTCAGAATCATGACCGAGCGAGGAGCCAGTTCACCGGCCGTTACCATCTCCTGCATTCTGCTGTAGGCAAGCCATTCGTTGAACACGGTCTTGAGCGCCAGGAGATTTCCGACCTTCATGCAGTCTTCCCAGGGAACCCCCATGCAGTAGGCAATCGGCGCAAAGAAGTATCCGCCGAGAGTTCCAAAGGACGTTCCGACAATTCCGAGCACTGCGTCCAACATATAGATAATGGAGACGAAGGCCAGCAATATGGCACCGATTGTGGCGGCGAGCCTGAGACCGTCCAACGCTCCGTTCGCGGCGGCTTCCACAAAGCCCCTATCCTGAGGTATCAGAGTCTTCCATTCCACGCGTCCCGCGGTTTCCGGAATCAACGTTTCGGGAATCATGATCTTTGACAGAGCCAGCGCGGCAGGGGCACTCATGATACTTGCCGCCATGATGTGGCCGGCACTCGCTCCGAATACCCCCACGTACACCGCCATCACCGATCCGGCAATGGTGGCCATGAAGCAAGTCATGACGGTGAAGAGCTCCGAGCGCGTCATCCGTCCAATGACGGTTTTGAGCCCGGTGACTCCCTCGATTCCCATGAGGATGAACATTGCCGCGGCCAACGTTTCCGCTCCCGAGGTCCGCATGGTTTTTTGCATGAGTCTTGCCAGGCCGTAAATGATGACGGGGAGTATCCGTGCATAGTTCAGTGCGGCCAAGACGGCACTGACAAATATGATCACCGACCCCATGCCGAGGATGACGAAATCCTTGTGTTCGGCCAAAGAGCCGAAGAGAAACTTGGCTCCTTCTCCGGAGTACAATGAAATTGAAGAAAAAATTGCGTTGGCCGCTTCAAATATTCGATCCGGGTAGGTCTTGAGAATGAGCAGTCCGAATGCGAATTGCAGGGCCAGCCCCCAGCCGACGGTTATCCAGTTGATTCGCCTGCGATCCGAGGAGACCGCGCAGCACACCAGTATGATGGCTCCGATCCCGATAATACTCATAAGGCGAGGCGGCATGGCAGCACCTTAAGATTCGTCATACGCGATGTCAAGTTCCGAGAGCCGGGCGCACCGGTCGGACCGGTTCACCACGATTTCAGTACCTGTTCGAACACAGCCGTGTACGACTCTACCCTCCTGTCCCAGGAATGCTCCACGGCCATGAAGCGCATGACGGCTTCTCTCTTGTCGACCGGTGGGTTGCTGAGGATCTGGGCAGCCTTGATGACAAGATCGTCGACATCGCCATGCTTGAAGGTCTTACCGTATTTGGTTTGCCTGATCAGCTCGTTGTTGATGATGGGCTCTTCGGAAAGCACCGGAAGGCCGCCGCGCAAATAGTTGAGAATTTTGGATACGTCGTTGTCAAAAGCGTACGGTCCTGTTGCCAATGCCAGTCCGACGCTCGCATGTCGAATATAAGGCCAGATGTGTTCTTCCGCGATCTCGCCATGGACCGCGATGAGAGAATCCAACCTGCACTCGCTGCCTCCTCCGTAGATGCCGGTCTTGTTGCGGCCGATGAAATGGATCTTGGCCAGGCCTTCCAGTCTGCGTGCCGATTCATTAAGAATTGCCGCCATCCGCGGTGCGGCCAAGCTTCCCAGGAACAGGATCGCCGGCAATCCCCCTTTGAACGGATTCACCCCGGACCGGGGGAGAACCGCGGGACAGCCTGTGGGGATGAGGAAAACCGGCAGACGGTTCCCATACCGCTCGCGCCAACGTGCCACATTCTCCCGGTTGTTCAGCACGAGAGCCGAAGCCCTGGATAGAATCAATTCCTGGCAATCCAGCAGTTTCCGTCGAGACGCTTCGTCCCGCTCGGGAAGACGTTCGTCGACCACCCGTACAATGCGTGCCACGACCGGGCCCTTGTACGATCCGAGCAAAGTGATCGAGTCGTGGTATGAGGTCTTCACCAGATCGTAGGCCGGCGATTCGCCCAATGCCGAAATGTCCCGAACCGGAACGCCGTCGTCGATAGTCCCTTCCATGCCGGTCGGACTAATGATGTGCGCATCGATGCCCTTTCGACGGAGTCCACCGGCAATCGCGCGAATGCGAACCAGGTCGATGCCCGTAGCCGGACCGAACGGGTTCTTGTGAAACAGAATTCCGACACGCATGAAAACTCCCGAGGATGAGGACGTGAGCGTACGGTTTACCGCAGGCGTTCGGTCGTCAGACCGACCTCGCCTCGGCTCCGAAGAGGCATTCCCGCGTCTTTCCCGCCGGCCGTGAGCATGGGGAACGCGGAACGAAGCGCACGCTCGGACGTCGCCGTGCCTTACGCGCAGCGATGACAAAGGTCCCACAAATCGCTTGAGGACGCAAGCACGGCCAAGCGGTCGTTGATCGCTTCGCCTGCATGAGCGAACGGTTCCCTTTGATCCTTTCCCTTGTCTCCGGGGGATGCTAAAACAAGGGGGGCCGCGCGGTTGGACCGGGTCCGGGGAACGGCCTGTAACCATTCGGGGAGGTCCTCTCTGCGGCACTCAGTGCCAATCCACATGTCCTTGTCAAGGTGAGGGGCCGGCATGCGGAAATCGTCCGCAAGAGTCTGTATCGTCACGCCCGAGTATCCCCCCGATCAATGGGGCGGTCTTGCGCGCACGGTGAGGAACGTGGGTTTTCACGTTCGAGACATGGGCCATGAAACCCATGTCGCGCACTTCACCGTGGAATCGAGCCTTCCGGTGCTCCTTGACGAGAACCGTGAGAGCATGCAGCGGGACGGCATCACGATTCATCGCGTGCGTGTGGGAAGGGAAAGGACCCAGGATTCGAATCGAGATCTCTGGGATTGCCCCCACACGCTGACGATTCAGATGATGTATCAATCGCTTGAGATGTTGCACCGCATGATCGGCTTCGACCTCTATGTCTCCTTTTTTCTCTATCCCGTGGGATATGTCGCCGGGCTCATTGCCCGAAGGATGCGGGTTCCTACGGTCGCGGTCGTGGTGGGCAACGATGTAAAAAAATACATGTTCAGCCCGGAAAAGGTGGCGGTTTGCCGAAGCGGTCTTGAGAATGCCGACAGAATTGTGGCGCTCAGCCGCGATCTTGTAGAAATGGCCCATTCCTTGAGTCCCATTGAGGAAAAGGCGGCGGTCATCTACAACTCCGTCGAAATCCCCGAGCCGGTTTGGAAAAAGAGCCGCGATCCGCGTACGCCCTTTCGAATTGGCTGCGCCGGAATCTTCAAGTATGCCAAGGGCCTTCCCTACCTTTTCAAAGCAACGGCCCAAATCAGAAATCTGAGGCCGGTGGTGCTGGAGATCGTGGGCACGGTTCGGGAATCGGAAGAGCAGACATACGACTACATGGTGACCGGGACGGGCATCGATGACGTGATCGTAAGAAAACCTCCCCTGGAACATGATGAGATCCCCGACTGGCTTCGGAGTCTCGATGTGTTCGTTCTCCCTTCGGTTACGGAAGGATGTCCAAACATCCTCATGGAGGCCATGGCCGTCGGAGTTCCCGCGGTGGCAACTCGGACCGGTGCCGTTCCCGATCTCATAGAGCACGGAACCTCGGGGCTCGTCGTTCCGTGGGGAGATTCCGGCGCTCTCGCGGATGCGTTGCGCCAAATCATGGTCGATGAAGACCTTGCCCGGTCACTGGGCGCGGCCGGACGAGCAAGGATGCAACGGTTCTCCTTTCAAGCCGAGGGCCGCGAATGGGAACTTTTGCTTCGAGACATACTCCATAAGTGGTAGGGTGTTTCACCGGCGAAACGCATTTCTCCCCAACGGGGTTGTGCAGGCCCATGGTCAGGTTCCCAAAAGGCATTCCGACGCGATGCAGAATCAGAGAAAGCGATACTCCGAAGGACATTGGCTGAGGTCACACGACTCGGAAAAGGTCCTTGCCGCGTATTTGGAACAGCAGAGCAAGGCCTACAGCCGGATCAAGAACGCGTATGTCAAAGAACTTCTGGGAGATCTCAGAAACAAACGGTTTCTTGATTACGGTTGCGGTGGAGGAATGTTTACCGTCCATGCGGCCCAACAGGGGGCTCTGGAAGTCGTGGGGGTGGACGCGGAAGGCAGTGCGCTGGAAGCCGCCCGGTACTTCGCTCGACGCGAGGGAGTCGATCGTCTGTGCAGTTTCGTTCGCAGTGACCGCTTTCCTGTTCTCGCGAAACGGCCCAAGTTTGACGCGATCCTTATGAAGGACGTTCTGGAGCATGTTGAAGACGACCAAGGATTGCTGTGCGCAGCGGCGGAGGCCGTTGTCCCGGGCGGGCTCTTGGTGGTGAGCACTCAGAACTCGTTGTCCCTCAACTATCTTATCCAGGGGACGTACCGCCGGCGCGTGCTGGGAGAAAAGAACTGGTGCGGCTGGGATGAAACGCATGTGCGATTCTATACCCCGATGAGTCTCAACAGAAAGCTGGCCAAGGCCGGCTTCACCAGCGAGGGTTGGCGGTCGGTCTATGTGATCCCGTACAAACTGCCCGGCGTGCCCGGATCGGGCAAAGAGTTTCTCAGGATCGACCTGTTGAGCTGGATCGACAAGGCACTTGGCGGCGTTTTTCCGTACAACCGATTGGGCTGGAACGTGATCGTCCGGGCTCGAGCCTCTTCGGTCGTGCCTCAACGCGCGCCGTTAACCTCGCCCATTGAGGCCGTGCCGGGCAGTCCCATGCCCGCCGTCTGCCAATCACTTCGGTTCTTTTAGAATTCCGTCACCGCACATTCCGGAAATCGAGGCGTACCGAACGTCCCGAGCGTGCTCGACGACATGGATGGCGTCATGGGGAAAGCGAATGGTCATGGCCTCGTCCGGATCCAAATCCAGCAATAGTTTCATGAGTACTCGGTTCACCGCGGCATGCCCGACCAAGAGAACCGCTCTTCGGTCGGTCATCCCGAGGATATCCCTGACCAGCGATGACACCCTGGCCTCCCCGTCAAGGTAGCTTTCACCGCCGGGAGGCCTGAACCGCCATGTGCCGCGAATGGGCCCGGATCCGGCGACGACCTGCTCACGGGGTCTTCCTTCCCAGATTCCGCATGACAACTCCGCAACAGCCTCGCTGAACGAGACGGGAACCCCTAATTGTTCCGAATGGATCGCTGCGGTGAGCGCAGCCCGTCCAAGCGTACTGGAAATGATGTACCGGACGCCTTCCGCGGCAATGACTCGTGACAGATCTCTCACCGTCTCAATACCCTGCCGCGTCAATCGAGCATCAGAACGCCCCATAATCAGGTCGTCCCGATTTGACTCCGTTTGGCCGTGCCGTGTAATTACAATTTTCGCAGGAGGCATGTTCAGATCTCCGTCACCTCTCTAGGTACTCCGTTTCACACGCCGCAGGCGACCCTGGCCCCTTCCGGCAACCCGAAGCGGCGGAATTTTGTTCTTGACGCATTCCTTCACGGTCATCACTATAGGAACCTGCGTTTCGTCGTGCCGTGAGAGGACTGAAGCTATACAATAGACGTGTGGGAGTACATGGACTCATGAACCGCGTATCGGATTATGTTCGAGCTGCCTTGTGCACGGCTCTCGGTTTCGGATATTCACCGATCGCTCCGGGAACGGTCGGCACTTTGCCCGCCGTGGCAATCTTCCTCGGGATCGCCTATATCGCGCCGCCCAAGGACCAGACGATGATTATCGGTGCGGCTCTTGCCGTGACCTGCGTCCTGTCGATCGCGTTGGGAGGCTGGGCTGAAACACACTGGGGGCGAAAAGATCCACGACACTTCGTGCTCGACGAGGTAGCGGGATTTTTCCTGACCGTACTACTATTCAGAGTGCCCGATCCCTTTGTCACCGCGGCCTGGGCATTTGTCGTAACCAGAGCCGCGGACATCGTCAAGCCGTGGCCGGCCTCGAAATTCGAGGCATTGCCCGCCGGTTGGGGCATACTCATGGACGACCTTGGGGCCTCACTCTATGCCGTACTGGTGTTACATGTTGCGTATTACCTGGTGCCGAGGCTTTTCTTGGCATCGTAGAGGAAATCCCGGTCGTCGCGCACGAGTGTAACAAGCTCGTAGGGTTTGCGAAATCTTTTTCAACGGCTGATTGCGGCATGTCGGAGACCGTGCCCGCGACAACCGCGTCCACTGTTGAAACGAACCACACACAGGAGGCTTGGTCATGAAACCGGCTCTCGGAATCTGCTGCTTCGTCCTGGTGCTTATCGTACCGCTCGTCTCATTCGCCGACGCGACCGTGACGAGTACATCCGTCGAGCAAACCGGAGTTGAACTCACCGTGTACAACAATGACCTCGGCCTGGTAAAGGAAACTCGAACGGTCGAGCTCCCGGGAGGCGGAGGGGAACTCAAATTTATGGACGTGGCCGCGCACATCATGCCGGTCACTGTTCATGTGAAGTCGATCAATCAGCCCGGAGGCTTCACGGTACTTGAACAGAACTACGAATACGACCTCATGAATCAACAGAAACTCCTGGACAAGTACGTGGGAAAGAAGCTTAAGATCGTCGACTGGAACAAATACCAAGACCGAAAAGAAGTTGTGGAAGCCGTGCTGCTCAGCAACAATCAGGGCCAGGTTTACGGAATCGGCGATGAAATATACCTGGGTCACCCCGGAATCAAGGTCTTGCCGAAACTCCCCGAAGATCTCATCGCCAAACCGACGCTCACCTGGCTTTATGAGAACGGGTCCAAGGAACCGCACCAACTGGAAGTGAGCTACCTCACGGGTAAGATCAACTGGCGGGCCGACTATGTGGTGGTCCTGAACAAGGACGACACGGAAGCCGACATATCCGGATGGGTAACGCTCGACAACAAGAGTGGGGGCACGTACAGAAATGCTCGTCTCAAGTTGGTCGCAGGAGATGTCCATCGTATCGTAGAAGAGCGCGTACCGTTGGCAATGGCTCCTCGAAGAAAGGACCTGGTCGCGCCCGCGGAGCCTCAATTCAGGGAGCAAGCCTTCTTCGAGTATCATATCTACGACTTACAGAGAAAGACCACGGTCAAAGACAATCAGACCAAGCAGGTGAGTCTGCTCGAGGCCAACAAAGTAAAGGTTACGAAGGAATTGCTCGTCTACGGTATCCGGAGCTACTTCACCTCACAGTTCCAGGAGAAGAGTCCAAAGCAGCCGGTGAACGTCTATGTGAAGTTCAAGAATTCAAAGGAGAACTCCCTGGGAATGCCGTTGCCGGCAGGCATAATGCGTCTGTACAAACAGGACGCTGACGGAAGCGGCCAATTCATCGGCGAAGACAAGGTCGACCACACGCCCAAGGACGAGGAGGTAAAACTCAAAATCGGGGAAGCCTTCGATGTGGTGGCGGAACGGGTGCAGACCGATTTCAAGCGGTTGACACGAGCCATGTATGAGACGGAATGGGAAGTCACGGTGCGCAATCACAAGGACCAACCGGTATCGGTCGGGCTTGTGGAACCTCTTTTCGGAAACTGGGAGGTGATCTCCAAGAGTCATCCCTACACGAAAGTGGATGCACACACGATCAGATTCGACGTGACGGTTCCCAAAGACGGTCAGGCCAAGGTAACCTACCGGGTCAGAGTAGGGATATAGGACGACTAAAGATGACGGGCAGGGACGCCCACCGTGGAAAAAAACGGAAAGATGCCGGCGATGGAAATGAAGCGCATAAGCAGCCTTGACCTGGAGGGGCATGCCTTGAATAGCCGGGAGCGCCGGTCAAAACGGGCAAGGAATCGTGAATGAAAGAGTGATACGGTGAAGGCCTGATCGGCCACACCGTCCCCGAGCCGTACGTTGGCCGTCGTGAGTCGACGGGCGAAGCGTTGACAGATTGCCGTCTGCAAAGCCCCGGGATTCCGCCGATCAAGAACCGTTCTCACACCGTTTGCTACCCGGCACTGGTTTG
>JAVHLK010000003.1 GCA_031082285.1 Desulfomonilaceae bacterium | reverse complement strand
TGCGAGATGGACCTGACCAAGGAGCAGCACCGAATCGTAGTACGAACCGGAGTGTCCGGCCCGGGCCACGTGTTCCTGGAGGTCTCGGATGACGGCGTGGGAATGAACGAAGAAACCAAATCCAAGATCTTCGCGAGCTTCTTCTCGACCAAGGGAAGTCGCGGCACGGGGCTCGGTTTGCTCGTGACGAGCAAGATAGTTCTGGAGCACGGCGGCGAGATCTCATTCGACAGCGAGCCGGGGGTCGGTTCAACCTTCACTATCAGGATGCCGTCGGGAACGGCTGCGGACACCTATGAGGAGTCTCAGGAGCCCGATACTCCGGAGCATCAAGGAGAGCAGGTTCCCGGCTTATAACGGCCGCGCGTACGGTCACACGCTGTAGGGTTCCTGAGTCTGAACGAAAATCGTAGCGTCCCGGTTGCAGCTCAGGTTCAGTGGCCCAGGCGTCCCTGCCTGCGGAACTGCCGGCGGGCAGAGATGCTGGGCCACCAAGAAGAATATCCCGCGAACGCGGGAAGGCCGGCTCTAACAAAAAGAGGGGCGGTTGCCGTAAATATGCCGCCGTACTTACGAGATCAACCACGAAACTCCCAACGAGCGGAGGGATGCCATGCATCAAGCAAGAGAGTGGAACGGAGATTGGGACTGGGAAACGGGAAGTCGCGTCATTGCCGATACGAAACCGTGGAATGAAAGCTACTCCGAGATCCATGAATTCGTGACGAGCAGGGACGGCGAGAAGATCGCCGCGGTCGTGAAAACCGAGGACGACACGCATGTTCCATGCGTCAATGGCCAACCGTGGAGCAACACGTTTGAGAAGGCATGGTCTCTGCGATTTTGTCCTGACGGGCGACTGTTCTGTTTTGCAATGAACGACGATGAATGGACCGCGGTAGTCGATGACGAGCCTTGGGAGGAGACGTTTGATTTCGTCTGGAATCCTCAAATCAGTCTCGACGGACGGACCCTGGCGGTCAACGTCAGGAGCCCGGAAGGGTATGGCATCGCGCTCAACGGGAGGTCATGGGAACAACGCTTCGTCGAGGCACGGAGCTGTGTCCTGAGCCCCGACGGACTCAGGACCGCGGCGAATGTCCAGATGGAATCGTTGGCCGAGGGCGACATCCTTGGATTCGCCAAAGGCGTCTGGAGCCTTGCGGTCGACGGTCGTCCGTGGGATGCGCGTTTTCTCAACGTGTGGGGATGCACATTCAGTGACGATGGGGAGAGTGTGGCCGCGGAAGTGAGACCCAATCTCATCGAACAGACCATTGCCGTTGACGGCAAACCTTGGGAGCAGCGGTTCAAGGCAGTGTGGGAACCGGTGTTCAGACCCGGGACCAGGGACGTGATTGCGCCGGCGCTCACCGGCGAAGGCTGGAAGCTCCTGGTGAACGGCAAGCCTCTATGGGATCGATCGTTCACTCAGGTATGGCATCAAACATTCAGTCCGGATCGCCGAATTGTGGCCGCGGTGGCATGTCCGGAGTTCGGTCGATGGACCGTCGTGGTCGACGGCAATCTGTGGCCGTGCACCTTCAGTCACGTGGTAATGCCGCCTGTTTTCAGCCCGGACAGTCGAAGAATCGGCGCCATATTCAGGGATGAGGGCTCATGGGGCCTGGTAGTGGACCGCGATCCCTGGCCGGATCGTTTCGACATGATTTGGGACCCCGTTTTCAGCCCTGACGGCGACACCGTCGCGGTGAAGGCGGAGAAACGCGGCAAGTATTACCTCGCGGTCAACGGGAAGGTCTATCCACGGGCTTATGACGCCATGTGGGATCCCCAATTCAGTCCCGATGGGTCCAAAATCCTTGTGAGGGCCATTGCGGACGGTACGTTCCACCGGATAGTCCTGCCGGTTTCAGAAGTGGTCGGCTGAAGCTGGATGCTTCACTTCACAAGTGAGGTCGCGGATTCGGCAGGTGCGCCCGCGTCCAAAATTGACCGTGGGCAGAGATGCTTGTTCCACCAAAAGAATATCCCACGAACGCGGGAAGGCCGGCGCTACCGAAGAGATCAGCCCCCCGGCATCGGGATACGGTAGCGTCCCGGCGTCTCTGCCGGGCGATGTTTACGAACCAAGAATTACCGGCACGGAGGCCGGCGCTACCAAGACAGTAAGAGCTTCCGTGCATACGTGACCGTATTTGGACAAGGCTGAACTAAGGAGGCCGACAATGTACGACCTGATCAGCAGATACTTGGTCTGGATAGCTTTCGCAGTATTCGTCTTCGGAATGGCGTACCAATTCATCAACCTGGTCATTCAGGCAAAACGAGACAAAGTCATCTTTCCGTACATGACGTGGAAACACAGCTTCCGTTCGCTTCTTCATTGGATTGTCCCATTTGCTTCAAAGAATATGCGGATCCGATACGAGACCACCATCGTGACATTTTTCTTTCACCTGTGCGTGGTGCTGGTACCGATCTTCCTTACCGCTCACGTGGTGATGTTTTCATTCGCGTGGGGACCGAGCTGGTCTTCGTTGTCCGCATCTGTGACCGAATGGATAACCATCCTGGTCCTCCTGGCCTTGGTCTTCTTTCTCTTGCGTCGCCTGATGCTCCCTGAAGTGAGATTCGTCACGTACCCGTCCGATTACGTGCTGTTGGCCGTTGCCGCTGCGCCGTTCGTGACCGGATTCATTGCACGGCATCAGTGGTTCGACTATGAGACCATGGTCCTCATTCATATGATTGCCGGCGCAATCATGCTCATGGCAATACCGTTCACTCGACTGAGTCACATGTTGTTTTTCCCATTCACAAGAGCCTACATGGGCTCTGAATTCGGAGCGGTGCGCAACGCACGGGACTGGTAACGTGCCGGTCCTGCACGGAGGAGAGTCATGGGCTTGCCCAAGCTACCCAAAGTTTCAGATCCGGGATTAGACGAAACAGCCAAGATGTTGACTCCTCAGAGGATAGAGGAAGTCATCAACCGAGTTATCCAAAAGGAAACCGCAGCTCGCCTCAAAGTCTACATGAACACGTGTGTTCATTGCGGCCTCTGTTCCGATGCCTGCCACTGGTTTCTGTCCAACGATCGAGATCCTCGGTTCTCTCCCGTGGGCAAGGTCAAACAGACCTTGTGGGAGATCCTTCGCAAGAAAGGCAGAGTTGACCCGGACTTCCTGAAGGAGTGTTCGAGGATTGCACACACCGAGTGCAATGTGTGCCGCAGATGCAGCATGTACTGCCCGTTCGGCATCGACATCGCCTATCTGCTCCTGCTGGTACGGAGGATCTGCAGTCTGCTCGGTCTTGTACCGCAGTTTCTGCAGGACACGGTAAACAGCCACGCGGTTACGCTCAACCAGATGTGGGTGAAGCAGGATGAGTGGATCGACACCCTCCAGTGGCAGGAAGAGGATGCCCGGGATGAAGTCAAGACTGCTCGGATACCTCTCGACAAAGAGGGCGCGGAGGTCTTCTACAGCATTATCGGCCCGGAGCCCAAGATCCTGGCGCAACTTATCGCCAACATGGCCCAGATCATGACCGTGGGAGGCGTGGACTGGACAATGCCTTCGCTGGACGGCTGGGACAACAGCAACATGGCCATGTATTCGGGCGATTTCGAGACCATGGGACGGGTGGAGAGAGTCCACCATGAGGCCGCGCTGAGGTTGAAGTGCAGGAGGATCGTCATGGGCGAATGCGGTCATGCGTTCAGAGGCGCCATGTACGACGGGCCCAAGTGGTTGGGGTGGAAAGAGCCTCCCATTCCCTTGATTCATGCCATCGACTTCTACCATGAGCTCCTCACGTCGGGAAGAATCAAGATAAAGCAAAAGTTTGAAGAACCGGTGACTGTTCAAGATCCCTGCAATGTAGTCAGAGGGAGAGGATTGGGCGGCAAGCTTCGGGAGATCGTGAGAATGACGTGCGCGAACTTCACGGAGCCCGAACCGGGGCTCGAGCACAACTACTGCTGCGGCGCCGGCGGGGGCACCATCAATTGCGGTCCGCCGTGGAAGCCCTCCCGCGTCAAGGGAAACAGAGTCAAGGCGGAGCAGTTCGAAGCAACCGGCGCCCATATCATCATTACGCCGTGTCACAACTGCCATAGCGGGATTGAAGACATTGTCGCGGGTTACAACCTCGGGATGCACGTGAAGTTCTTCAGTGAGATTCTCGTTCAGGTCATGGATGTTCCCGAGGACTTACAGGCCTGATACGACCCTCAAGACAGGCACAAAAACTCGAAAGAGGAGTGGATCATGCAACGGATCAATTCTGCAATACTTGTAACTCTTTCGGTCATGGCTTTGGTCCTCCTACTGGGTGGGATGGCACTGATCCACTCTCAGACGGCTTCGCCACCCCAAGAGGCTGAGACTGCACCTCCCCTACCCCTGATGCTCGCACATACGGGAGATGCGCCCCGGCTCGAAAGACCCGTTGTGGCATTCGATCATGACGGGCACACGAAGGCGCTCAATCAGGTCAAGAAAAAAGACTGCGCCGTCTGTCACATTCTGGAGGAGAAGGACCCTCGGCTGAGCAGCGACAAAATGCTTCAGGTCTTCGCGTTTCCCAAGACCCCATATGAGAGACGGGACAAATCCGCGATCATGTTGGCTTATCACGACGTGTGCGTAACCTGCCACAAGGAGAAAGCCTCCGAGGGAGTCAAGTCCGGGCCCAGGATAGGAATGTGCGGACTCTGTCACGTCAAGACTGAGCACGCGCCGGAAGTGAGTTGGCGTTGGTCGCCGATTTTCGACTACGCTCGGCATGCCAAACACGTGGAGGCCAACCAGAAAAAGTGCGAAATCTGCCATCACGTGTACGACAAAGAGCAGCGCAAACTGATTTACAAGAAAGACACCGAGAACACCTGTCGTGCATGCCACGGTTCGCAAGACACCAAGGATGCCATATCGATGAAGAAGGCCGCTCATGCCCAGTGCATCAGCTGCCATATGAAGCTTGCCGAAGAAAAGAAGAAAACCGGGCCCTTCGTGTGCAAAGGGTGTCATGGAGAGCATAAGGAGATGAAGCCCGACGAGCTGATCAAGCTTCCGAGGCTGGTACGGGGTCAGAAAGACTATCTGGATATCTCGCTGAAGGATCCCAAGACCGCAACCATGAAGGCGGTCCCCTTCAATCACAAGGATCACGAGGCCAGAGGACAATTCTGTAACGCGTGCCATCACAACTCCCTCGAAAAATGCTCCAACTGTCACACCAGAGCGGGTGACATGAAAAAGGGAGGCGGCGTCACCTTCGAGCGCGCCTTTCACAATCCGGATTCCAATCGTTCCTGTGTCGGATGTCACGAAACCGCGAAGAAGCAGTCCCAGTGCGCCGGTTGTCACTCCTTGATGCCGACGAAGACGATGCCTAAGTCTGCATGCCTGGTGTGCCACCGAGGACCTTCGGACGGCAAACCGGTCGAATACCCGCCCATGTCGCTGGTCTTCGACAAAGAGAAGGTGCCGGATAAGGTGGTCATGAAACACCTTGAAAAGGAGTTCAAGCCGGTTGAACTGCCCCACGTGAAGATCGTGACGAAGCTTGGCGTGATTTCCAACAAGAGTTCGTTGGCCAGGGCATTCCATGCCGGCAGCGAGCAGTCTTTCTGCTCCGCGTGCCACCACAAAGGAGACTTGCAGGCGACGAGCAAGGTTCCGGGATGCACTGCGTGCCACAGCCGCCCCTTTGATCCCAAGGAACCGGGCAAACCCGGAATTCTCGCAGCCTATCACCGACAGTGCATGGGATGCCACGAAGCGATGAACCAGAAGCCCCTTCCCTTGGAGTGCATCAAGTGTCATCCGGCGAAAGAAGAAAGAATAACCGCAGGACTGATACCTGCTCTGTCACCTGCAGCGGAATAAGCCCCTGAAGCGACCCGGCCGCGGGCGACCAGGGCGATCGAAAGGAGAGACAGCAATGCCGAACATTCTCCATGAATTCTACCAGTATACCAAGGGCATCGAATACCTGGTGGTAATCCTCTACCTCTTTGTATTCATCTCTTTCTGGCGGTTCCTCACGTACAGGGACAAGGGATAGAGGCCGGCGTTTCCAACTCGGACGTAGGCCGGGTACAGGGCGATTCCGGTTGCCGGATGCCTCTCGCCAATCGCACCGGCCCTCATTGGCCAACGCGGCGGTCATCTCCGACGCGCCGGCCGGAGGGATCTTTACAGGCAGTGAACCCAGTGGAAGAGGGTTGTATCATGAGCAATACGAGACGAGACTTCTTGAAGACCTTGACGGGCGCCGGCATCGTCGCACTTTCGGCCCCCGGAACCGCTCTAGCCGGGGCCGGAACCACCGCCCTGCCGGGCTATCCCGATCAGAACGGCGTACTCGTGGACACGACCGTATGCATCGGATGCAGGAGGTGCGAGTGGGCCTGCAAGGAGTGGAACAAACTCCCCGGGCAGAAGTCCCTCAAGGAATATGAGAACAATCGGGATATTTTCAATACCTTCAGGCGGACCGACGCGGATACGTATACGGTCGTCAACCGATACGCGAACCCTCGCGACGCGTCCAAGCCCATCTACGTGAAGCGGCAGTGCATGCACTGTTTCGAGCCAGGATGTGCTTCGTCCTGCTTTGTGAAGGCATTTGACAAGACGCCGGAAGGGGCCGTGATCTACGATGCGAGCGTGTGCGTCGGATGCCGCTATTGCATGGCCGCCTGTCCCTTTGACATCCCCGCGTATCAGTACGACGATCCTTGGACTCCCGAGGTGACCAAGTGCACTTTCTGCTTCGATCGAATCCGAAGAGAGGGCGGGATTCCTGCCTGTGTGGGCATTTGCCCCGTGGAAGCCATGACCTTCGGGAAACGAAGCGATCTCCTTGACCTCGCCCATAAGAAAATCCGCGATACCCCCGGTCGGTACGTGAATCACGTCTATGGCGCACATGAAGTGGGCGGCACGAGCTGGATGTACCTGTCCGCAGTTCCGTTCAATATGATCGGCTTCAGAACCGACCTCGGAACCGTGCCGATTCCAACCCTCGGGAAGCCGTTCTTGTCTCTGGTGTCCCCGGTATTCATCGTGATTCCCGCTCTGTGTATGGGACTCTACAGTTTCAAGAAGCGTCGGGACGAGATGGCGCAGGAAGATATCAAGAAGGCTCTTGAGAAAAAGGAGGAGAAATAATGGACGCCCGTGCCGTGCCGACCGAGTTTCAGCCCACCTGGATTCAAGAGAAGCTGTTCTTGGGCATGACCTGGAAAGAGTACCTCAAGAGCAACTTCACCACATTCAACGCCGTGGTGGCAGTGATTCTCATCGTGGGCATACCTGTCATCATCTATCGACTGGTCTACGGTCTCGGACCGTCGACCAATCTTTCGGACTACAACCCGTGGGGAATATGGATCGGATTCGACATGTTGTGCGGGGTCGCACTGGCGGCCGGCGGATTCGTGATCGGCACCGCGGTGCATCTGCTGGGCATGAAGGAATACGCGTTCCTCTTCAGACCCGCGGTATTGACCGGCTTCCTCGGTTATCTGTTCGCCATCATAGCCCTGACCTTCGATCTCGGGCGGTACTATCGCCTCCCTTATCCCATGGTTGTTTCATGGGGGGTCAACTCGATTCTCTTTCTGGTTGCCTGGCACGTGGCCTTGTATCTCACTTGCCAGTTCGTCGAGTGGTGTCCCGCCATCTTTGAATGGTTGAACATGACCAAGCTCAGACGCATCTTCATAAAAGCCACTTTGGGGGCGACGATTTTCGGTGTGTGCCTCTCCATGCTCCATCAATCCGCGCTCGGATCCATCTTTCTCCTGATGCCTGAAAAATTGCATCCGCTCTGGTATTCCGAGTATATCCCGCTCTGGTTCTTCATGTCCGCCATTGTGGGCGGGCTCGCCATGGTCATTCTCGAGAGCAGCCTGTCTCACAGAATTTGGTCCAAACAGATCAAACATGAAGATCCCGGACATTTGGACCGCGTGACCCTGGGACTGGGAAAGGCATGCGCCGTGGCCCTGTTCGCGTATTTCTTCATGAAGATCATCGGCCTGGCCCACGGCAACACGTGGTCGTATCTTGACACGGGCTATGGATACTGGTACCTGGTTGAGATTCTTGGGTTCGTGCTTGCACCGGCGCTCCTGTTCACCTACGCAGTTCAGAACAGGCTTGTGGGGCTCGTACGTGCCATGGCGGTGGTCACCGTATTGGGGATCATCATCAACCGTCTCAATCAGTCGGTCATCGCGTTCGGGTGGCATCTTCCGTGGGAATTCAGATACGTTCCGTCCTGGATGGAAGTGGTCCTCACCATAACGGTCATCACCATCGGCATCCTCACGTTTCAGTGGATCATGAACCGTATGCCCATCCTCTATCCTCATCCCGATTTTGAGCCGGAGGAGCACTAGTACAGGAGGAAATCATGGCCAAGAAAATTCTGGTTATCGACGATGAGCCTCATGTAGTAAAATATATCACGGCGTTCCTGGAAGACAGCGGATATGACACGTGCTCCGCGTCCAACGGGGAAGAGGGGATCGAGGTCTTGAAGAAAGAGAAACCCGACCTGGTGACTCTCGATCTTCAGATGCCCGGTGATACGGGAACCAGATTCTACCGAAACATGACGAAGAGCAAGGAATTCAAGGACGTGCCGGTCATTGTGATCAGCGGCATACCGGGCCGCCACCTGGCGGTGTCGAAGCCCGTCGCGGTCTTCGAGAAGCCCATTGACCGTGACGCGTTGCTGGACGCGGTCAAGAAGTCTCTCGGGGAGTAATCAGCCTGCCGGCAGGACCGGACCGGGCCAAAATCGGGGATGTCGGGATGACGGTCCTTCTCGCTTATGTCCCGGCCTTGAAAGACCGGTCTACTCTCAAAACGTCTCTCCGGGACGCGGCCCCTCGCTTGCCCCGAAAGGCGCTCGTGAGAGTGGCCCGGTACTCCAGTGCAGGGTGAAGAGCCAAACGAGCCGGGTCGGCAATGTTCGCTGACCGATCCGGTTCTCACCATTGTTTTGCGACAGTCCCGCAGGAATCCCATGCACGATCTCACGACAGACCAGTCCGTCAGAATTCTCGATTCCCTGCCGTGCTACGTGACACTTATGGACCGTCGCTTACGAGTCTTGTGGAGCAATGATGCGGCTCATCGAGACTTCGGAGATCCCCTGGGAAAAACCTGCTATGAGTTGTTCCGGGTGCGGGGGGATAAGTGCTCCGAGTGCCTTGTGGAGCAGTCTTTCCAGGACGGGGCAATCCATAACAAAGAGATGACGCTGGTTACGGCCGAAGGCGACCGCATCGACGTACTCGTCTATTCCTCCCCGGTTCGAGGTGACAACGGGGAGATCGCTTCGGTCGTCGAAACCGCGGTGAACATCAGCTCCGTCAAGGAAATGCAGAAACAGCTGATCTTGCTGGGGCAGACCGTGGCCGGTCTGGCCCACGGTCTCAAGAACATCATGATGGGACTTGACGGCGGCATCTATGTGGTGAACCGAGGTCTTCAGGATAAGAATCAGGCGGAAGTAAGAGAAGGATGGGAGATGGTCCTGTTCAACTTTGACAAGATATCAAAGATTGTCAAGGATATCCTCTATTGCTCAAAGGACAGAGAGCCCAACATCCAGGAAGTGCAGCCGAACTCCGTCATCCGGGAGGTCAGCGATCTGTTCCGGGAAACCGCTCGCGGGTACGGAATCACCCTTCAGCTCGACCTGGACGAAGAAGTCACACATGCCGAAATGGATCCGGACGGACTCCACTCGGTAATCACCAACCTCGTAGCCAACGCGATCGATGCCTGCAAGATGGACCTTTGGAAGGACGAACACCTGATCGAAATACGAAGCCGCAAGGGAGCTGACGGCTCTGTTACGATCGAAGTGGCGGATAATGGTACTGGCATCGATCGTGACACGAAGGACCAGATCTTTGAAGACTTCTTCTCGTCCAAGGGAGACAAAGGCACCGGTCTCGGGCTCATGGTCACGCAAAAGATCATGAAGGAACACGGTGGGAGCATCACATTCAGGTCCCGTCCCGGTCAGGGCACCACATTTACCGCGAAGTTTCCCCATCGGGAAACATAACGCCGTATGTGGCCGAGCGTATCGGTGGTCATCGTGAACAACGGTGCTGCTTTATGGCCGCCGAACTCTTTCGATGGTTCGCTACAGGGCAAGAAGGGGTCTCACCATCCAACAGTCACGGCCACACGCGGCACGAGTAAGCAAGAATCAGAGTTACAGCAATTCCGTGAATTCTTCGCGAGTGAGCCCGGCATCCCGGACAATACCACCCATGGTATATGCGTTCACAGGATTGTGGCGCGGGATAGTGAGGATTCTGGAGCCATCCGACATGACTATGTGCTTGCCTTGGCGTACGACACGAAACCCGGCTCTTTGCAGAGCTCGGGCAGCCGCCAAGTGGTCTATTCCCGGGATTCTTCCCATAAATCTAAACTGCGACCTCGATCTCGCGGACATCTCCACCAGGGAATAAATCGTTTACTGCCGCCAGGTACTCGTGTATCGCATCCCTAATGTTTTCGATGGCTTCCGCCTCGGTAGATCCTTGCGACCAGCATCCCGGAAGACCCGGCACAGAAACACTGTAACCTTCTTCCGATTGCTGAATCAATACCTTGTATTTCATGCTGTGAGTCTCCTTATCTCGCTGTCTCCGACGTCTGCATCGCGAAAGAGGGCTAACGGGACTTATCGATTCCTTCGAGCCATTCCCTGAGGGCCGAGACGTCCTGAAAATCCAGCAAATCCTCGCCCAGTCTTTCCAGATCTTCGAAGGACAATCGTCGTACTCGCTCTCTTAAGCCGTCATCAAGGTTTCCAAGCTTGCGCGTAAGCTGGCGAATGGTAAGGGAAGCGGCCGCGTCCCTCATTCCTTCTTCTCTCCCCTCTTCTCTTCCCTCCTTTATTCCCTTTATTAACCCTTCCTCTATTCCTTGTCTCAGCCACTCGTGCCGATGTTTCTCCACCAACTGCTCAGTCCATCTGTCCATGAACGTCTCTCCTATCTCGGGAAAAGCGGCCTCCACGGCCTTGCGGCAGTCGTCCATCGTCACCGTGTCGGCTGCCGAGGCTCCGACATAACACAGCACGGTTTCCAAGAACGCGAGCGCAGTCTGCTCCTTCATGGCGCGCAGAAGTAAGAGGATATCTTTGAGTCGCCGGGCCAGGTCTTTTCTGCGAATGTGCTTGATCAGAAGCAGTGCCGCACGCGCCATTACACCCAGTTTGATCTCCTCATCGGCATGAGCCGAGAGGTCGCACACGTTATAAGTGAAATCTAAGAGGTTCTCCTTCAGTGATTCCGGTGCCCGATAAAGGGCGGCAAAATTGAGAGGCACAGGCCATTTGTATCTTCCATGATACAATACTACGGGGATGACGGCCGGCAATCCCTTTGCCATTTTGGACGCGAACTCCCAAATCCTCGTCATATAGCGTAAGAGCTGAAAAGCGATGTCCTCCGCGGGGTAGCTCTTGTGCTCTAACAAGATGTAGACGAAACCCTGTTCCTCGCCTTTCAAATCCACCAGATAGAGCAAATCGGAATAGAACTCTTTCAGGTTCGGGTCGACAAAAGAGCCCTGAGTCAAATGGAAGGTTCCGGGCTGCAACAGATTCGTCACATGAGCAGGGAGAAAGAAGAAAAGGAAGTCTTCCGCCACGTCGGGTCGGGAGAAGACCTCTTTGAAGAACCGGTCGTGTGGGTTGGTAATGTCCGGCATCGCCCGTCGCCTCTCCCTCTCAATCGCCTTTCAACTTCGAATATATCACCGAACGAGATGGCTGGGAAGTCACAACGTTGAACGAGATCGGCCGGTAGCCCGTGCAGGTCCGAACGCAATTCTTCGCGACGGCCTTCAATGGATTAAAGAGGCTCTATCACATGGCTTGAGCTTGATTTCACGGCCTCGGTCACGGCATCGGCCAGCCGCGGGAGCAGATCGGACACGGAGAACGCAGGTGTAGGATTGCTCAGCAACCCCATGAAGCGGTTCGACGCGGCGGCCAATGTCGCAGCCTCGGCAATGGGTTTGCCGCTTTGAATCAATGCCGCGACGATTCCGGTCAGTGTGTCGCCCGTCCCGCCTATGGGCTCCATGTTTTCGACGCACGGTTCGTGGATCCGTGCCAAGATTCCGTCGGCAGAGGCCACGAGGTCGCATTTTCCCTTGACCAGGAGATATCGGGCGGCATTTTGGTGCTCATAGGCCCGCTCGACAAGTTCCTCGGCTTTGTCTTCTTCCTGAAGCAGGAATCCGCGGGTATAGAACGGATGCGGAGCAGACTCGTCCGCGAGAAAGGCAAGTTCGCCGATGTCGGGCGTGAACAGATCGTAGGAATCCGCAAACCCGCTCATTTTTGCGACGTACATGTATCCCGCGTCCGCGACGAGCGTGGGCCGGTCCCTCATTTCCTGCAGGCCCAGGAGAATGCGGTTGTGCCAATCTATGTCGGGCTGCAGATAGTGGAATACGATCAATGAATCGGAGAGCCCCGGCAATGTGTTCACCAGATGCCCATAGATCCTTTCACTGCCTCGGCCTTTTCCCGTGTCGCCGGCCAACAGGGCCGTGGGGGGCTCTGTTTGGAGTAATTGAGCCGCGAGCACCGCTGCGGAGATGAGGGCGGGAGTACCCCTCGCCACCGGTACGGCCTTGCCGCCCACATTCAGCGTTCCGTTCTCGAGACTGCAGCGGCCCAACAGAAGGGGGAACTCTTCATAGGTAACGGTGCCCACGATCAGCCAAGACATCTGCGTTTGATCTCCTCGTATGCCATTTGAAGGGCGTACCCGCACAGGGTACTGCCCAAATCTCTCGGTTCCGGCGAGTCCAAGAGAGTTTTCCCCACCAGCCGATCAGCGAGAAACGGTACATCGGGACAGCCGCCGCCTGATACGTTCACAATTCGGAGATCGTGCTTCGCCACCGTTATCTTCATGTTGGCGGCACGAACCATGAGGAAGCCGGGAAAGTCCTTGACGTTGAACAGACTCACCGGTTCGAGTAACAGATCTTGTAGGGGAAGTACTTCCAGGGGCTCGATGTCGGCCTCTTTCAATGTCTGCATGACCAAGAGCTGGGCAACCAGAGGAAACTCGATGGCCATGTCGCATCCGGTCCGCACTTCGGGAGGCGGGCCTTTGATCTGAATGGAGAGACCGGCCTCCCTCAGAAGTTTCTCAGCTCGGATCACTTCGCCCGTGTTGCCGAAGAGAACGATTCCCCGTGCCGAAAGGGGTTTCTCCGATGACTTCGTGCCGGCGTTCGGCCTGCGAAACAAATCGTATATCTTATTTACGAATCTTCTCAACGCTTGAACACGAGGCGGAAATCCTCGCTTTCCTCCCTCTCTTCGGTCAACTCCCAGCCGGCATTGGTCGCCGCGCGGTTCACATTCTCCCGGCTGACTTGGTTATCGACAATCACCTCGATTTCCCCCGAGGACATCTCCTTGATCTTTGTCAGGGTCATCAATACCGGTTGTGGGCATGACAGGCCCCGGGTATCAACGATTTCAGCCATCTTCCGTCTCCTCGGCCGTCTAGGCCTTTCTCAGGTTGGTGAATCCGATATACAGGCATGCAATGAAGCACACGATCACCGCGGCCATTCCGTGGGGACCGATGCCCGCCGGGGAGCTGGCCAGAGAAAAGTTGTGAGCGAACGCAGCACCCGTGATCATGCCCACAACGAAAATCCCCGCGTCTCCATCCCCTTCGCCGGACATGAACAGTTGGCGACCGGGACATCCTCCTGCGAGGGCAAAGGCCAAGCCGGCAACCAGCATGCCCGAGAAGTTCCAGAAACTCTGTGTGTGCGCAACGGGTTGCCCAACAAAACCCGGGTTGAATTGCCCCAGAATCAGGTTGGTAATCCAGGCAACAACGAGAAGTGCCAGAAATCCGGAAAACAGATGCCAGTGGTTGAACAGGATAAGGTCCCTCAGAGCCCCCATGGTACAGAAGCGGCTGCGTTGCGCCAGAGCCCCTACCGCAAGCCCTACGATGAGCGAAACGGCAAGCGCAGCGTGTTGAGATCCCGGTCCTTTGACGCTGTAGAAGAGGACGCCGCTTTGAGGCTCCCCTGGAATCTGGGGGAAGATACACATCAGAAGCAAGAGGCCGGCCGGCAAAATCGGCATGAACAAACCGACGCCCCAGCTCTGGGTGTGCGTCCGACCCAGATTGTAGCCCCCTCTGAAGAACAGTGTTCCGATACCGACCCCGGCCGCGAGACCGAGGAGTCCGAACAGCGCGTTCCCGTCACCGCCGGCTAAACGCAGGATCGCTCTCCAGGGGCATCCGAGAAAGACAAGGGCTCCAATCATTGCACACATGCCCAGTACAAACCGAGCAATCGGACCGGACCCGGATCGAGGCTTGAAGTCCCCTGCGAGAAGTGCCGAAACGAATGCCCCAAGAACGAATCCCATGATCTCGGGTCGCAGGTACTGAACTACCTCTGCACGGTGCAAACCAAGGCCTCCGGCAACGTCTCGCTCGAAACACGCGACACAGATGCCCATGTTCCCCGGATTGCCCAACTTCTGGAGCAAGGGAGCCAACACTCCTATGACGGCACCCACCACTATTATTCCCCATCGAGAGGCAAAAACGTTCTTCATGGTCGTGACTCCCTCCTTCCACTGCGACAATCAGTTGCTCGCTTCTTCCGTGACCCGGCTACGGACGCGAACGATCGTGACACACGTTCATGGGATCCGCTCTTGAGACATGTCGGAATCCGGAACCAGGCTCCAGAGACGACAATCTCGAATGGAATCGTTCAGCCGTCCCCAATGACACCGGATTCCACTCACGTCAAAAAAAATGACGCGGCGGACCGAGCTCGACACCGGATGATCGTTTGAATGTGTGTACAGGACCGGGCCGTTTCAGCCGATCCTTCATGGCGTGAAGCGGATGATAGTATAGTCTCGGACGATCTGTCAAATAGAACTTTTCTATGTCCCTGAGAAAAGGGATGGACTCCCGGAAAGTCTCCCCACATCGACCCGATTGACGGTCGTGTGCACTGAAATTACGTCGGTACTGCGTTTTATAATTGCAGTATCGAATTCACTTAGGATGTGATGAGCGAAACGAGCCGCATTGCTCGATACACGCGGGCGAAGCCCCCGGCGATCTCGAAAGGTCAAGGATATGTAATAGTATTAACGAAGTCCTGTGCTTAGTCCTTCAGTGCACGGTGCGTACGCGTGGCAGGGCACTTGGGCAGGTCTGTCGACACTTTCATCGCGGTGGAACAGAGTTGGTCCAGGTATTCATCCACGGTCCTCCGGACCGCCTCGGAGTCGGCGGAGCAATCTCGCAGCTCCTGCCCAAAAGCCCGCAATCCCGCCACCAACTCGCCGAGATGATTTCGAAGCTTGTGCCGGTCGTAGCCGTTGCAATGCTCCGGCTCCGGCTCCGGCTCCGGCTCCGGCAGCACCGATTGTCTCTCCGAAGAGGTGGCTCCTGCAAGGGCTTTCTGTACGAGATCGACCAGTTCCTCGGCTTCGTACGGCTTGAGCAAGAACCCGAACAACTCGTCTGTAACGGCTTGTACCGGAGGATCGCCGCTTATCAAAATGGCGAGCATATGAGGGTAGCGGCCACGCATTTCACCGACCAGGTCGACGCCGTTCCCGTCGGTGAGTTCGATATCGGCGATCAATACGGACGGTACGTATTTCTTGGCGGCAGCCCTCGCTTCTTCGCAGGACGCCGCCATGATCACTTCAAGCCCGTGTATGCCCTTTTCAAGGTTCCTGGCGGTGAAAAAGGCCAACGTGGCATTGTCATCGACGATCATCGCAGTGGGCATTTCCGATCTCTCTTCACAAGTTCCGGACGTGGGCCGTTTCGAATCCGGCTTGGATCGCAACCTGCCGCCTACACGGCCGTGTTCGTTCCCGGGCCGCCCGGTGGTGGAAAAATGTGCCTGACCCCGTGACTCATGATTGTCACGATAGAGCGAGCGGTTATCGTAGAATTGCGAAGAGCAAGAATCATACCGTCGACGGGCCTTTTCTCTTTCTCTCAAATACCGGTGTAATATCAAAACCATATGACCGCCACACTCAAGAACAGCCTCATTTGAATACCACCCCATCATGACCCTTATGTGCAAAATCCACACAGCGGACGACCGAGGATCTGAAGTTGTTCGGAACTCGGTCCAACGAACACGGTCCAGGATTCCCGACTGTTGATATTGCCGTTTGCTCCGGGATCTCAAAGACACCCTACACAGAGTGTCTTTTCCAAGAGCGCACCGACTACGCAATCCCGTCTGCAGCTCACGTTCCGTGTCGACATGCATGGTTCCAAACATCCCCGAATTTTGAGAAGGGCGGCCACGTGCGGTACGCGCGTGTTTCACTCAAATGGGGTCTCCTAATGCGTGTTATTCACTCAGTCGTGTCGATCGTCTTGAGCTGATGGGCAAATGCATGCCGCGATATTCCCAGCAGGCGCGCCGCACCTTGCTTGCTCCCTCCGGAACGACGGAGGGCTTCATTCACCAGGGACCGTTTGACTTCTTTGGTCACGTCGTGAATCGTACTTCCAACGGGAAAATTGACCGTGTACGACCAGTTCTCATGGTGCCCTTCCAAGCTCAGCGCGGAAAGCTGAATCCGCCCCGACCCGGACAGCATGACCCCCCTCTCCAGGACATTGCGCAACTCCCGAACGTTTCCCGGCCAGTGGTAACCTGCCAAGACCCTCAGAATTTCGTCCTCCGGATCCGGCACTTCGTGGAACACCATTTCCTGTGCCAAATGGGCGAGTATTTCTCGTACGAGGATCGGGAGATCTTCGATCCTTTCGCGCAGTGCGGGGATCTTTATTGAGAGAACATTCAGTCGGTAGAACAAGTCGCTGCGGAATCTATTCTCGGCAACCTCCTTCTCCAGGTCTCTGTTGGTCGCTGCAATCAGCCGGGCGTTGACCGGAATATGCGTTTCTCCGCCGACTCTCGTAAATGATCGCGTGTCCAGAAATGTCAGCAATTTTGCCTGCATGGGTTTGGACAATTCGCCGACTTCATTGAGGAGAAGCGTGCCTCCTTCGGCCAACTCGAGGAGCCCCCGCTTGCGCCCCCGTGCCCCGGTGAAGGCGCCGGGTTCGTGTCCGAACAGCTCCGACTCGGCCAATTCAGGAGCTACGGCGGCGCAGTTTATGGCGAAAAAGGGGCCGTCGACACGACGCGAATGCTCGTGGATATATCGCGCGAGATAGTCCTTCCCGCTCCCGCTTTCTCCGAGAAGGAGGATTATGCTGTCGCTGCCGGCAGCTTGTTTGGCCCTCATGAGTGTGGACTGCATGGTATTGGACGGGTACTCCAATGGTACGCCGGCAGGCATGCGGCTCGTCGACGGACGGGAATAAGGACCTCTCCCCTTCTGTCGCAGCACGTTGATCTCTTCGTCTCGAATCCGGTCTCGAATTGCGTTCCGAACGGCCACAAGGAGTTCATCCGGCTCAAAGGGTTTTGTAAGATAATCTCTCGCGCCGCGCCGCGTCGCCTCCACCGCGGAACGAATCGATCCATGAGCGGTAATAATGATGTATCCGGCAGTTGGATTTTTCCTCAGAAGCTCGGTCATGAGGGTGGTTCCGTCGGTGTCCGGCAATTTGAGGTCGACCAGCACCACGTCGGGGTACAGAGCCTCTGCCGCTCTGCGTGCGGCCGCACCGTCGTGGACCCCCGTCACCTGGTACCCTTCGCTCTTCAACAGGTATTCCAGATGCCGTACGAGCTGGACTTCGTCGTCAACTATGAGAATGGTTCCCGCCATCATGTCACCAGCCCTTTCCCGCAAAACCTCCTCGGTCAAAATGGAACCGTAGATTTCCGGACTTGAAAACAGGGCACCGTACACATGATTCAGGCCATTCCCCTGTCTGCCTGCGGAGACCGCAACCGTGCTCGACCCAACACAGTGTCGGGACCTCGGCTGATTTCACTTGATGCGGACAACGCTCCGCCTCGCCGGAACTGACCCCGCATTCGTCAAGTACGGGAGATTCCGGCCGGGAACGTCCGTCCAGAGCCGGGATCAGTACCTCAAAGGTCGTGGCCCCTCGCGGTGATTTCCCCAACAACAGCACCCCGCCATGGAGTTCGACAATCTCCTGAGCTGCCGCCGGCCCCAGTCCCAGGTCGCCTCTCTTCGTACCGATACGCGGTGTGACGGCCACGGACGTGGAGGAACTCTTGGGGAGGCCTGCACAGGAACCTTCGCCATAGATCCCGACAACGGTTCCCACAAATCCCGGAAAGATCGTTCTCGTTTCCCCCTCTCCAAGCTCACGCCAGCCTACGGCGACCTGCCCCCCACCGCTCGCTGCTTCCAGAAGGAGTCGCAGGAGATGCTCGATCGCACGCTCCATGCTCTGAGTGTCTATGACGACCCGAGCGGCTTTCTCTCCGGGGATCATTTCGACCTTCACCTTGTTCTTGCCGGAGTCTCGGATACACGAATCGACGACGTTCTGCAGGAACGGTCCCACGTGCACGGGCGAAGGCGAGGACACATCGGTCCGGACGGAATCCGCCAGTTTCTTGACAATTCTGATGACCGATCTGACTTCCTCCAGGACAAGTCGCAGCACGAAGAGGTCTTCCGAGCCGAGCGTGGATCCCGTTTCCAGTGTCTGAAGTCCTGCCAGCACCCCGGCCAGGGGATTCCTGATCTCATGGCCCAGTCGAGACGCCAATTTGGCCATCGCCGCCAGCTGCTCGGCCCTGTTTTTTCTATCCTCCGCCTGCGTGTCTTGACTCGCATCCCAGATCAGAGCCAGTCGGCGGTCTCCGACTGCTTCCGTCAGAAACCCTATGACCCGTCTGGTTCCGTCGGGCAATGTGACCGTCTCGCTACTCCTCAACCGAGTCTCTTTTCCCTCGAAAAGGAACGCCGCGTGCGGAAGCAACGAATTCAGTTTGCCGTCGACTTTGCCTTCCACAGCCCCAAGGAGGGACGCTGCGGCACGATTGACAAAAAATACGTGCCCCTCGTTGTCCACAACGAGCATGCCTGTTTCCATGCGCTGCAACATGAGGTCGAGTTGAGTATCGGCTGGACCCGAGCGTGTACCCGCGTCATTGTGCATGAGGCTCCTCATGACTGGTTTGATGTACGCTGTGCGAATAAGTTTAGCTTTCCGCGATCGTTCAAGTCAACTCGATTGCCGCCGGCGCCGGGTGGGTTGCACGGATAAAGGTGCATTCCTAAGGGGCATGGTTGACGTCACTCCGCGTTGCCTCCCTGCGGCGGAGACCTAGGACCGAGCGCACCACAGTGCGGATGATCCATTCAGTCAAGGACGGCCCGTCGAATCGAGCCTGTTAACGGGAGAAGCGGACCGACACGGCAATCTCCTCTTCCGTTCGCGAGATTGCTTCATTTCACCTGGAACGAACTCTCCGACGAACGTAGCTCCGCCTCGCAGCACCGCATCGTTACGTGCGGATACCTCGGAATGCCGGTCGTGCTATTCTCGTGACGGCAGAGAATGGATCGGGAAAGACCCGAGTATTTTCACCATAGTGTCGCGAGTGGCGAGTTCTTTGAGGCACTTGGCCACTTTCGGGTCGTCTCTGTGGCCCTCGAGATCGACGAAAAATGCATATTTCCAAGGCATGGCCCCGGGATCGGGTCTGGAGAGTATCCTGGAGAGATTCAGTTCATAAGCGGCAAATTTCTCAAGTATCTTGAACAGCGAGCCGGGTCGATCTTCCGTCCAGAACACGATGGAGGTCTTGTCGCGGCCCGTCGGATCAGGAGAGAGACTACCCAGGACAAGGAACCTCGTGATGTTCTCCGATCGGTCTTGAATGCCCCGCCGGACCACTTGCAGCCCCAGCCGTACCGATACCCTTTCGTTTGCAACCGCGGCCGTCGAAGGGTCTTTCATGGCCTGTTCAGCCGCCACCGCCGTGCTGGACGCCTCTTCGAGGGAAATTCCCGGGAGACGCGCCGCCAGCCATCGCCGACACTGAGCAAGTGCCTGGGGATGGGACACGACCTTGCGGACGTCCTCAAGCTTTCCCGATCGATTTACCAATGCGTGGCTGATCTGAAGCGAAATCTCTCCGCACGCCCCCACGGAAGAAGCCATGAGTTCGTCCAGGGTTGCTCGTACGGATCCCTCGATGCTGTTCTCAACCGGGACCACGCCGAATCGACTCCCTGCCTGTTCCACCTCTCGGAACACCTCCGCGACGTTCGAGCAGGGAATGTACGATGCAGAGTGTCCGAACCTTTCCAGCGCGGCTTCATGCGTGTACGTTCCCTCCGGTCCGAGAAAAGCCACGGTGACGGGCGACTGCACGGCTCTCGATCCCGAGAAGATTTCCCGGTAAATGCCCCTGAGGGTCTTTTCCGGAAGCGGGCCCGTATTCATGGAAACGAGTTTCCGGAGGATCTGTCCCTCCCGTGTCGTATCGATCACGTCCCGCCCGATTTGAGCCTTGAGGACGCCGATCTGCTCGGAGACGGTCATCCGCTTGTTGAGAAGATCGAGGATCTCCCGGTCAATGTCGTCGATTCTGTTACGCAGTTCCTGAATATCCGATCGGTCCATGGAATGCTCGCCTGTGTGAAAATGATGACGCAGCAGCGTTGACGAGCATACTATGTTTCACACGAACTATCTACAGTGAACGCGACGGCCGAGCCCCGGTAGTGTCCCCCAGTACTCGTCTTTCGTTCTCGTTCCCGTAGGGGTAGGCCCCTGTGCCTACCCGGGCGGCCATCCCGCGTTCTGCGCGGGACCCCTACAGCCCGGGAATGACTGTCTTTTCCGCGGCGTGCGCGATCTGTGCCCCGGAGCCCGGGCGGACTCACATGGTCAGTTGCTGTCCGCGAATCATGGTGGTTTACGAAATTCTGCACTCAGCATTCCCATGGACCTGCAGAATTTTTTTCCTACTGCGCCGATCTTGACGTTCAGCCTCGTGAAACGAATCGTCTTGCGGAATTCACCCTCACCCAGTTCGCCCGTTTCTGAGAGCGCCTTTGATACCGGCCAGCCAAGCGCCTAATTCATCCAGCGTGTCTCCCCGCTGCACACGCGATACGATTGCGCTCCCCACGACCACTGAATCGACGTGGGGTCCGAGCTGGGACGCCTGTTCCGCACCTGAAACGCCAAAGCCTACGGCCAGGGGGAGGGCGATCAGGTCTCGAATTGCGCTGCACTTCGATGTCAGGTCCTCGGGCAACTTGGTTCTCGAGCCGGTAACACCCGTAACCGACACATAGTAGAGGAATCCCGAGCCCTGTCGGCTCATTGCCGTAATTCTCTCCTGAGGCGTGGTGGGTGTTGCCAGGAAAATCCATGCCAGGCCGGCACGGTCGGTCATGGGCTTCAGCCAAGGAGCCTCCTCCAAAGGAAGGTCCACGATGAGGACGCCGTCGATTCCGCAGTCCTTGGCCCTGTCTACAAATCGCTGCCTGCCGTAGCGATGGATCGGATTGAAGTAACTGAAGAAGATAATGGGGATGTTGCTCACGGCTCGAATCTCGCCGATCATATCCAAGGCCCGATCCATGGTGATTCCATTCCGGATGGCTTGCGCGGCGGCTTTCTGGATCACGGGACCGTCGGCCACCGGATCGGAGAACGGATACCCGAATTCCAGGATGTCCCCCCCGGCCTCGACGAGCTTGTGAAACACCTTGAGAGACCGCCCGCAGTCCGGGAAGCCCGCTACGGAAAAGGGAATAAAACCGGTTTCGTTGCTCTGTTTGAGTTGCTTATACGTGCGAAGTATACGTTCCATTGTGATACCTTTCACATTACCTTCTCGATGATGGGCATGTCCTTGTCCCCACGGCCGGAAAGATTCACGATGCAGATTGCGTCGCGGGCCGTCTGTCGCGCTTCTTTGAGTGCGCACGCGAGCGCGTGGGACGATTCAAGGGCCGGGATGATGCCCTCGGTGCGGCAAAGAACCTCGAACGCGTCCAGCGCCTCATCGTCATTGATCGGCAGGTAGCGGACGCGACCCGTGCTTTTAAAGAAAGAATGTTCCGGCCCCACTCCTGGATAGTCGAGTCCCGCGGAAATGGAGTGAGCTTCCTTCACTTGGCCGTCCTCGTCCTGAAGCACAAACGAGCGGGATCCGTGGAACACGCCCGGCGCCCCCGCACAGAGGGTCGCTCCATGCTTGTCCGTGTCGATGCCCAGGCCGCCGGCCTCAACCCCGACGAGCTCGACGCCCGCGTCGTCCAGAAATCCTCGAAAGATGCCGGCGGCGTTGCTTCCTCCTCCCACACAGGCAATCACCTTTGAGGGCAGTCTCCCCTCGGCGTCCAGGATTTGCGCGCGTGTCTCTCGCCCGATCACCTCCTGAAATTTCGCCACCATGCAGGGATACGGGTGCGGTCCGGCGACAGAACCGATGACATAGAACGTGTCCTCGATGTACGTGGCCCAGTGACGCATAGCCTCACTCATTGCGTCCTTCAACGTTGCGGTTCCCGAGGTCACCGGCGTGATTTCCGCGCCCATGAGTTTCATGCGAAAGACATTGGGAGCCTGCCTCCTCATGTCTTCTTCACCCATGAAGATCCTGCATTCGAGCCCCAAGAGGGCTGCCGCCGCGGCTGTTGCCACTCCGTGTTGTCCCGCGCCGGTCTCGGCAATGACCTTGCCTTTACCCATGAACTTAGCCAACAGAGCCTGACCCAACGTATTGTTTATTTTGTGGGCACCCGTGTGGAGAAGGTCTTCCCTCTTGAGGTAAACCCGTGAGCCGGCTTTCGCGGAGAATCGAACCGCGTGGAACAACGGGGTCGGCCGTCCCGCGTACGTGCCGAGTAGTCGCCCCAAGTCAGTCCGGAATCGTGATGAGCCCATGGCTTTGCAAAAAGCTTCTTCGAGCTCCAGCAGAGGTGTAATCAGGGTCTCGGACACAAAGCGACCCCCGAACTCCCCGTAATACCCGCGTGAGTCAGGCCGGCTATTCCGCTCGACCTGCGTTGTGAACTGCATGTATGAACTCCTTGATCATTTCTTCACTTTTCTCTCCCGGAGCCGTTTCCACTCCGGATGAAACATCGACCGCATACGGTCTTACCAGACCTATGGCCCTTCCCACGTTGTCAGATCGAAGCCCGCCCGCAAGGATAAGACGCGATCTGACGGAATCGGGGCCTGCATCCAGAAGATCCCTCAACCGGTGCCAGTCCGACGGAACCCCGGTTCCACCCCACCGGCCCGGCATCCCCGTATCCAAGAGGCAGCCTGCGGACGGAAAACTCAGCAGGTCGGGAAGCGGCCCAACTGGGCTGAACCGAAATGCCTTGATCACGGGGCGGCCGTAGCCCATACTCTCTTCCGCCGTCTCGTCGCCGTGGAGTTGAATCACATGGATCCCGGACTGAAGAGCATCCTTGTGCACCCCGCTCCTGTCACGGTTCACGAATACTCCCACCGCGGAAACGAACGGAGGAAGACCGGCGATTATCTCCGCCGCGTCGGCCGGGTGGATATACCGGGGGCTCGATGGGTAGAAGACAAATCCCAACGCATGCGCTCCGGCCTTCACCGCGGCACGGGCATCCTGTTTCCGTGTAATGCCGCAAATCTTTATACGAATAGGACATGCACTAGAATCCACTCAGCAACTCCCGTATTTTTGCGGCCGGATCGGCTGACCTCACCAGCGTTTCCCCGATGAGAAAGCCGCGGGCGCCGGCCTCGGTCAACCGGAGCACGTCCTCCCGGCTGCGGATACCGCTTTCCGAAACCGTAATCCGATCCGACGGGACCTGTTTCATCAAGCGAAGGGTCGTATCTATATCGACGTTGAATGTTTCCAGATCACGATTGTTGATCCCGATGATCCGGGCGTCGGTCTGAAGGGCCCGGTGCAGTTCGAATCCGTCGTGCACCTCGACAAGAGGTTCCATACCCCATTGTCTTCCCATATCAAGCAGCGACAGCAGCGCTCCCACGTCCAGGAGGCCGGCTATGAGCAGAAAGGAGTCTGCGCCCGCGGCCCGCGCTTCCACGATCTGATACGGATCGGTGATGAAGTCCTTGCGAAGACAAGGGAGAGAAACCCTGTTCCTCACCTCCGCGAGATCTGAAATGGATCCCCGGAAATAGTCACCTTCGGTCAGGACGGAAATCGCGCCCGCACCGCCCGCCTCGTATGCCGAGGCCAATACTCCGACATCGAGGTCCTCCCTGATCACCCCACGCGACGGAGAAGCTTTCTTCACTTCTGCAATGATGCACGGCCTTGAGCGTTCAAACGCATCGACAAACCCCCGAGGGGGCGACTTCAGCCTCGCGGCCTCCTCCAATGCCTCCAGACCGGCCCGCCTCTTTTCCTCCATCAATCGCCGGGTGCGAACCTCAATGATTTTGTTCAGAATTGTGCTCACGAGGTCTCCTTGAATCCAAGGTATTCGTCGAGCTTGCTCCGGGCGGCACCCGAATCCACGGACTGCGCCGCGAGCACCATTCCTTCGGAAAGGTCTTCCACGGATCCCGTAACAACCAGGGCTGCCGCGGCGTTGAGCAACGAGACAATCCTTCTCGGACCTTGCTCCCCATCCAGCACCGCCCTGAGGTGTACGGCGTTTTCTTCCGCGGTTCCGCCTCTGATTTCGCTTCGATCGCACAGATCGATACCGATCCGCCGCGGGTCCATCGTGGTCGTGACAACGGTGCCGTCCTTCAAGTGGGATACCTTGGTGGGTGCCGAAACGGACACCTCGTCAAGCCCGTCCAGTCCATGCACAACCATCGCGCAACGAGTTCCCAGGCCGTTGAGGGCATGCGCCAGCGGCTCCGTCAAGTCCGGATCGTATACCCCGAGAAGCTGATACGATGCCAAGGCGGGATTGGTGAGCGGACCAAGAAGGTTGAAGACGGTACGAATGCCCATTTCCTTTCGCGGACCGGCCGCATGCTTCATCGCAATGTGATGCATCGGAGCGAAAAGGAACCCGAAACCCGTCTTATTGATGCAGCACGCCACGTCTTCGGGAGTACGGTCAAGGTCGGCTCCCAACGCCTGTAGAACATCCGCGCTCCCGCACGAACTGGATACCGAACGATTCCCGTGTTTTGCCACTCGAACGCCGGCGCCGGCCAATATGAAAGCCGACGTGGTGGATATGTTGAAGGTCCCGGAACCGTCGCCCCCGGTGCCCGCCGTGTCCAGCAACGGCGTGCCGTTGTCGTCAACGTGAACAGGAATAGCCTTGCGCCGCATCACATTGGCCGCGCCGGTTATCTCGTCCACGGTCTCCCCCTTCATCTTCAACGCGGTCAGGAATGAGCCGATTTGCGCGGACGTGGCTTTCCCATCCATGATTTCTTCCATCGCTGCTTCCATCTCATCAGCGGTCAAATCCTTGCCGTCCGTTGCTTTTTGTATTGCGTGTCTGAGCATTTCGACCTCCCCGGCTCGGCCGTCACGGCCGCGCCTCTTCTGATTGTGCTGCGGCACCTGTGAAGGCTGCCGGGATCGAACGTCCCGTGAAATCAACTTCTACTTGGGGTTTTTCTCTATAATCTACCCAGGCTGCGAACACGGTTTTCGCGTCTTGATGTTGCATTGCCTCTCTCCTTCTGCGTACTTCCGTTCATTCAATATATGGATGTCATCGAAGAACCCGACTCAGCCCGCCATTACTTCCTCGTGAGGGCACGCCGGCGCCCGTTGACGGACAATCGGCGGCCGGGTCTTGATGAGAAACCGGCCCGCAATGTCCAGGAAGTTCTGAAGGATGCGTTTACCTTCCGGCGTGAGAATGGACTCAGGATGGAACTGAACCCCATAGATGGGCTTTTCACGATGTCTCAGTCCCATGATCTCGTTCCGGTCGGTGTAGGCAATAATTTCAAGGCAATCGGGGAGCGTCTCGCGTTCGACGATCAAACTGTGATATCGGCACGCCTCAAACGGTATTCCCATTCGCGAAAACAGAGCGTTGCCCTGGGCGAAGATCCGTGAGGTCTTACCGTGCATGAGTCTCTCGGCTCTCACCACGCGTCCCCCGAATGCCGCGCCTATCGCCTGGTGGCCCAGACAGACCCCGAGTATGGGGATCCGGTCGCCCAACTTTTCAATGACCTCAATTGAAATCCCCGCGTCCGCCGGCCCTCCCGGTCCGGGAGAGATGACCACTCCATAGGGAATGAGATTCGCGAGTTCCTCCACGGTGATGCAGTCGTTCCGGTACACCGTCACGTCAACATTAAGCTCTTGAAGGTACTGCACAAGATTAAAAGTGAACGAGTCATAGTTGTCGATGACGACGATCATAACGACCTCCTTCCAAAGCTCCCGGCCAATGCCAGGGCTTTTCTCATGGCTTCGGCCTTCCTCATGGTCTCTTCGTATTCACGTTCGGGAATTGAATCGGCAACGATCCCTGCTCCGGCCTGGAAAAACGCTTGGTTTCCCTTCATCGTCACCGTTCGAATGGTGATGCACATGTCCATCGAACCCGTGTACGCAAAGTAACCGACGCAGCCTCCGTAGGGTCCCCGATGTTCCGGTTCGAGTCGTTCGATGATTTCCATGGCTCGTATCTTGGGAGCGCCGGTGAGTGTTCCGGCCGGAAACGTGGCTCTGAGGATGTCAAAAGCGTCGTGCTTGTCGGAAGGTTTCGCTCGCACATTGCTCACCATGTGCATCACGTGGGAGTATCTCTCCACCGTCTTGAACGCGTCCACCGTCACGCTTCCCGGCTCGGCTATTCTCCCCAAATCATTGCGAGCAAGGTCTACCAGCATTACATGCTCAGCGGACTCCTTTTCGTCCGCCAAGAGTTCTCTCTCCAATTCTTCGTCCTGCGCTTGATTCGTTCCTCGAGCCCTGGTTCCCGCGATGGGTCTCACTACCGCTTCGCCGTTTCTCAAGCGAACCATTACTTCGGGCGAGGAACCGGCCAGCACCTCGTCTCCCACGCGCAAGAAGAACATGTATGGCGATGGATTGATCATCCGGAGTCCGCGGTACACGTCAAGCGGGTCGGCAACGAGGGTTGCGTTGAACCGCTGGGAAAGAACCACCTGAATTACGTCTCCGGCCCTGATGAATTCCTTGGCCTCACGAACCATTGCCTCGAATTGACCGGCGGACATGTTCGATGAGAATTCAACAGGTTCCGATGGTATGCAGAGAGACGGGGGACGGGCGGGCGAAAGCCTCATCCGCTCTTCCAGGCTCCTCAACCTGACTCGTCCTTCCTCGTAAGCCTGCTTCACTGATGAGAAATCATCGGGAGAGACCGTGGTGATGAGCATGATCTTGTGGGACAGATTGTCGAAAATCACCATGTCCCGGGTGAGAAGAAAGACCGCGTCATGGAATCCCGGGTCGGGCTTCCCCAAATCAGGCAATCTCTCGAATCTTCTCACCACGTCGTACGAGAGGAACCCCACCGCTCCGCCGAAAAACTTTGGCAGGCCCGGTACCGCGGCCGGCCTGTATCGGCTCATCATGTGCTTGATAAGTGCGGTTGGATCCGAAACACCACTGATGATGTGCGATGCGTCATTGGTGGAGACTTCGGCCCGGTCTCCCTTCCAATGGACCACCATTCTCGGTTCGGAACCCAGCAGGGAGTATCGAGCCCAGCGTTCACCGCCCTCCACGCTCTCCAGGAGGAACGAGTTCCGCCCGTCATCCACCTTAAGGAATGCCGAGAGCGGGGTATCCAGGTCACCCGGTATCTCCATGAAGAGCGGGACTAAATTGTTCGTCCGACACAGTTCCTCAAACTCAACAAGACTTGGTGCGATCATGGCCGGCGCCGCCTTTCCTTTAGCTACGAGACGATTTAATCTGCCGATCCGTCTATTCCACAGACCGTACACGCAAAAAGGCCATGGGCTGTCCGCCCATGGCCTTTGCTTTGTTCGTTTGCTTGTCTTAGTATTCTACGCGTTCAACGTCACGGCACAGGCAGACCTCCCGGGTTTGATTCTCCAGCACCACCACCAGTTGTTAAGGCTGTTGCTCTGAGTCATGGGATTTTTCCACCTGCCGGACCAATCATAACGACAAGCGTTCGTGCTGTCAATTTCTTTTTTGAATGTGCCCGCCCGCTTTACTCTCTCGACCATCATGCCTGGGAGAGCTCAACGAATCATGGACGCCGGATTATTTTCTTTGGCGGACTCCGGAAGTTGGGTTCAGCCGGCCGGGATCCGATGGGGCGCACGAGGTCTGACTCAAGCGTGCGTGGTTGCAAGGACTGGGCTTGATGTTGCCGAAGCGGCCCACCCGAAACGATTGTTTCAACGGCTCGAACAGCCTTTTGGTGTGCCAAATATAGTTGATTTCAGCGGTTTGCGTGTGATATAGTGATTGTGAGAAAGTAGGTTGTCCAGGTAAACCAGCGCCGGCATCTCGCAGGCAGGCACATGAGGACCATACGACCTCATCGGTTGACATGGGTTCATCGGAGCGGAAATGGCTCCGGGCGGCGTCCTCGATACGCATTGCTTTACCATGGGACTTAACCGCGGTCCTGCGAAAGCGCGTCGTCGAGTCGAGCCGTGGAAACGTAGCCCACGGTAAGCCCCAACGGAGGTAATGGCTGGATCTTTCCATGCCGCACGGGGCTCGCGGCTTGTTCCGAAGGAATGCTCCAAGACGCCTGCCGGCGATCTGGACCGTGCACCTGATAACGATCTGCAAGGAGACGGCAGACGAGAACGGCTGACGGCCTGATTTCCTCCAGGCAGGTTGAGTGATATGCAGACCGAGACCGAAGGTTATCCGGAAGATCTGTCCGAGGTTATGGATTTCTCACGGTATGACCTCCGAACGACTATTCGACTGATCGTTTTGAGCGGAGAGTCCAGGAGGGTCGACGTCAAGAGAGGAAGCCGGAAGGGATCCATATTTGTTCGCGAGGGAGAGATCTACCGGGTTCAGGCAGGGGATCTCGAGGGAGATGAAGCTATGTTCGAGATTCTCTCGTGGGATAAGACCATTCACAGTGATTTCCTGCAGTCTGAGTGCCCTGAACGAAACATCAGAATCGCAACCCAGATTCTTCTCAACATGATGGAGAGCGAGACGCGGAGCATCGAATAGCCAATCGCCCAGAGTTGTTGGTGAAACTGAAACGGAAGTCGAATCCGGGGACTGCAGAGCGCACGGTAACTCGTGCGAAGGCCTTGGAGTGGCTCCTCGGCTGCTGCTGCGGTGAAGCGGAATAACTCGGGTGTGAGTCGGGGAACGACAACGGCATCACGACCGCAACGGTCGGGGACCGGGCAAAGGAAGCAGATCTTGTCGGAAAAGAGGATTCTCATAGTAGAGACCGAAAAGACTCTGACCCCGTTCATGCGGGACTACTTCGAACGCCGCGGCCCACACTACAACTTCTATGAAGCCGGTTCCATCACCGAAGCCCTCCACGTACTGCGTAACAACCTTGTCGACCTTGCGGTGTCCGAACATCAAGGCCCTGAGGGGTTGGATGGTTTGAGATTTCTCGAGGAGATCCGACAGGCCGACCTTGCTGTCCGGGTCGTTCTGTCGGCTGATAAGACTCTCGAAAAGGACCGTGCCCGAGCCCTTTCGGCAGGGTGTGTCGCGTTCTTGCTCAAGGATTCGCACGAGGACAAAGTCGCCGACCTACTGTTCAACATGCTTCAGCCCATTCAAGGATTCACCGGGAGGCTGGTGGGGATGAAGTTGGAGGACGTGATCCAGATGTTCTGCTACAGGAAGGACAGCAGCCTCCTTCTCGTCCACCATGGAGACGACGTTGGATCGATCTACGTGGACAACGGGGGAATCGTCCACGCGGAATGCGACAACCTGCGAGGAGTTGAAGCGTTTTACGAGATTGTGGGATGGGAGACCGGCGAGTTCCTCTCACAAGTGGTTCTTTCGGTTCCTCCTCGTACGTTGTTCATCGATTGGCAGAGCCTCCTGATGGAGGGAATGCGTCAACGTGATGAAATCCGCCACGCGCTTGCTCCGGTCTCCTCCGACGACCCCGGTTCTATGCAGCGTGCCGTACCGGGAAACGGCACGGCTCGCACGTCCGCGAACGGCACGATCGCGTTCTCGCGAAAAGAGGACGATGCTTCAATAAAGCGCATCATGATCGTCGACGATTCCCGCTTCATCAGAAAGATCGTACAAGAGATTGTTCAATCCGATTCGGGCCTGAGTGTGGTCGGCTATGCCACAAACGGGCAGGAAGCCCTCTCCAAGATCGACGAATTGAAGCCCGACTTGATCCTTCTCGACTGGGATATGCCCGTCATGAAGGGAAGCACCACCCTTATGCACATAATGATCAGAAGCCCGTGTCCGGTTGTGATACTGAGTGGGTTCGTCGGAGGAGTAGGCACGAACCCGTTTGATCTGTTGTGTCTCGGAGGGGTGGATTTTCTCCGAAAGCCTCAAAACAACTGGCGTACCGACGGTCGGGCCGAAGATCTGGTGAGACGAATCAAGGAAGCATGCAGGATCAAGTTCGATCGCATACGCAGGGTGAGGATACCTGCCGTGGTCAATATCGACAAGGACAATTCGAGAGAGCCCTCGGTCGCGAAATTCCTCTCCGTCTTTGCCTCGTCGACCGGAGGATGTGCCGACCTGATTCGGATCATCCCGTTTCTCAGAGAGGACTTACCCTCTGCGGTGCTCGTACTCCACGACATGCAGCAAGGAGCAATCGGAGCGTTTGTGGACTACCTGGACAGGAGAAGCCGCATTCACGTCAGATGTCTGGAACCCGGCGAACCGTTGGCGGAGGGGACATGTTACGTGCACCCGGCAACGGTGCCTGCTGAGTTGGAACGGGATGATGGGGCGGTGCACGTCAGACTTCTCTCAGACTTCCCGGAGGAAAAGATGCTCGATCACTTCCTCGTTTCCGCGTCAAAAGTTATGAGACAAGACCTCATTGCCGTATTGCTGTCCGGAGGTCCCGACAGAGGAATCGAGGGCCTGCGAGCCGTGAAACAGGTCGAAGGGGTGACCATGGTTCAGGATCCCATGTCCAGCGTGGACCCGCGAATGGCGGAAGGGGCCATGAGAGAAGGTCTGGTGGATTACACATGTCTCGCGGACAATCTGGCCGAGACTTATCAAAATTTAATCAGGTAAACGGTGACGCCGGTGCAGGCGTGCTCACCGTCACAGGAGATCTCCCATGAACGGTAGGGATCAGTTAAAAAGGGCGACCCCGGAGGCCGAACAATATGTGCAAATGATCAGCTTTTCCGTTGGTTCCGAGCGGTTCGGCGTGGAAATCCTCGTGGTCCAGGAAATCATCATGATGTCCCCTATTACTGAGATCCCCAATTCCCCGGACTTTGTGGAGGGGGTGATCAATCTCCGGGGAAACATCATACCCGTCCTGGACTTGCGAAAAAGGCTTCGCCTGAGGGGATACCGCGATCTCAGGGAATACCCCCAGGGCACTCGAATACTGGTCGTGGAGATTGAAGGAAACGTCACCGGTTTCATCGTAGACTCGGTGGCGAAGGTCATAAGCGTCCGAGCAGCAAAGATAGCACCTCCTCCGGACATCATCGTGGCCGGAGTCCAGAGTCAGTACATCAGCGGCGTGGTCCACCTGGATGAAGGGATTCTTGTAATACTGGACTTCAGAAGGATTCTGTCCGTCGAGGAAAAGACCGCACTGGGCACCGTGTCGCGGATGGCGCCTGCGACGGCGGAAGGGGCCGCTCGATAGCCCTTGACCTTATGGGCAGGGCGTGAGCGCGCGATAACCGGCGCACAACAAAAGAAGTCGAACAGTGACGATGGAAACGCAATAAGGACATGAGAGATTTTCCCGGGAGGAAAGGCCAATGAAATTCTTGAGATCGATATCGTTTCGCGGAAGGATCAGAAATAGGCTTCTGGTTTACTTCCTTTTGATCGCGTTTATACCCTTCGTGATCTCCGGCCTCATTGGTTGGTATACGCTCAACACGGAGGCGTTCAATTCGGCCGAACGTGAGATGTACGCAATCGCCAAGTCCGCGGGACAGTCGCTGAGCTCGTACATGAATGAGCGGTGCAGCGACATTCTCGTGTGGTCCGACATCCGGCTGATCAAGGAGGCGATCGAGGTCGCTGAAGTCCGTGAGGATGCGTCGGAAACCCTCCGTGAAATGGTGAGGCTGTACGGCGCTTACGAAGCGGTGGCACTGCTCGACCGGAACGGTAACTGTGTGGCCGCAAGTTGGCCTGCCCTGGTGGGAACCGACTTTGCCAAGAATAAGGCGTTCCTGGGTGCGCAACAGGGCAAGCTCACGCTCGTGGACGCGCAGTTGGAAAAAACCATTGAGGAACTCCAAAAGGGCCGGAAAGACGTAAAACTCGGCTGGACACTGACTCTTGGGGCTCCGGTGACGGTTGCGGGGAACGTGATGGGAGTCATGATCAGTTACCTCAAGTGGCAACCCATCGAAGATCTCATGAAAGACGTCGAGGTTGGAAAGACCGGTTACGTGTGGGTGGTGGACAACAAGAACAATGCGATTATCCACCCCTCGCGAGACCTTTACGGCGTGAATGTTCTCGACAAGCCGATCAATCTCCCCATTTTGGACGAGGCGTTCAAAACGAAAAAGACAGCCGTATCGTATGAGTTCTTCAATGCAAAAACGAAGAAGAAAGATTTCAAGATAGTCGGTATCGCGTATCCGGGAAAGCTCGGCAACTTCCCGGGCCTGGGATGGAAGGTCGGCGCCGGCGCGGATACGAGTGAACTCATGGGATACCTCGATACCGTCGTCTTAAGAAACGTGGTCCTCGGTGTGATCGTTCTTGTGGTGGTTGCCCTCTTCGCAGTCATTATCGCAGGAACCATCTCACGGCCGATCACGGCACTTGCCGGGGTCATGTCTCAGGTCGGCGAAAATCTCGACTTGACGCTTCGTTCGCCGGCGACCTCTCGAGACGAGATAGGGCGAGCCGCGGAGACCTTCAACGGCCTCCTGGAGAGACTTCAGGGAGCGTTTTCCGCGGTGCTCGAAGGGGTTTCAAGAGTGCGGCAATCTTCCGTAGCGGTTAACGAGGTGACACAGAATATCGTGGTCAACGCGACGGCTCAGGCCGAACGTGCCCGAAACGTTCTGGATCGAGTTACCGCAATGGGTGAGACCGCTCAAGAGGTTTCCGCCAACGTTCGTGAGACTGAACGATCCGCCGCGGTTACCTCTGAGTCCCTCACGAATATGGCCGTGGAGATCGAAGGGATGGCCAAGAGTGCCGGCGATCAGGACGCGTCGAGCCGAGAGGGTGAGTCGATCGTCGAAGCCATGGGTGAAACGGCCCGAGAGGTTCACGGCAAGGCGACGCAACAGTTTGAAGCTGCTCAGGAAACCAGTGAAGCGGTCACCTCGATGGCCCGAATCATCGAACAGGTTGCCGAGAGTGCGGCTGAGGCGGCCCGCCAATCGGAAATTACGGATCGGTTCGCCCGCGAGGGAGGGATGGCCGTCGAAAAGGTCGTCCAGGGTATGAGAGGCATTGCCGAAAGTTCCGAGCAGATCAACGACATCATGGTCGTGATTTCCTCAATTGCGGAACAGACAAACCTCCTGGCTCTCAACGCAGCCATTGAGGCGGCACGGGCCGGCGAGCACGGAAAGGGATTCGCGGTCGTCGCGGACGAAGTCCGGAAGCTCGCTGAACGAACGGCGGAATCGACAAATGAGATTGGAGATCTCATTAAGGAAAGTAACAAGAGAGTTGAAGAGGGAGAGCGCCTGTCGGCGACCAGTCGTGACGCTCTTGCCCAGATCCAGGAAGCCGTCGCACGGACCAACGAGCTGATCGCCGGAATCTCGCAAGGCACGGTGCGCCAGACGCAAGACGCGGCAAACGTTCAGCAGGCCATGGAGAAGCTGACCGTCTTGGCGCAGGACATTCTTGGTCTCACGGATGAACAGGCCAAGCGCCGTGAAAGAGCCGCACGGCTCATGGGCGAGATGAGGGAGATCAGTGGATCCATCCTCGAGAAGGCCGGAAGCGGAGTGGAAACTTCGCAAACGGTCACCCGGGAAATGGAAGACGTTACCGCGCGTGCACTCAACGTGACGAAACTCACCGGTCTCCAAGGAGAAAGAGCCGCGGTTCTCAGGCAGATCATGTCTGAAATGGCCGATGTCGCCTCCCTCAATGCGCAGGGCGCCGCGGGCGCGTCCGATACGACGGCCGAGCTCGCCAGAGTGGCTGACGAGCTTGGTCAGCTGGTTGAACAGTTCAGGATTTCCCGAGATATTTGACCGGTCTTTGACAACGGGGAATTCCCAATTCCGGTATGTGAGGTGAATAATGGGCATGCGGGTCCTCGTGGTGGACGACTCGGGGTTCATGCGAAAGAGGATAATCGAAGAGCTGCGGGAGCAGGGTCATTCCATCGTGGGAGAAGCTCGGAGCGGTGCCGAGGCCGTTGAAATGTACCGAACCCTGAGGCCGGATCTGGTCACGATGGATATCACCATGCGCGACAAGGACGGCATTACGGCCGCTAAAGAAATTCTCGGTGAGGACCCGGAAGCCAGCATCCTGTTCCTGACCATTCTGCAGGAAGAGAAGTACAGAATCGAAGCCGAGAAGTTGGGCGCGAAAGGCTTCATCAACAAGACCGATCACCAGTCCATTTCCAAGTTCATCCAGGAGATGGATCGGAAGTCGTAGCATCCATGGCCCCCGAAAAACGCAAAGTCAGCCCGTTCTCTTCCGGAAGCGATGCAGCGTCGTTCTCAGGGAAACGTCTCTCGACTCGTAATTCTCAGGGATTGCTCAGGAGGCTTCTGATCTTCTTTTGCCTCCTGGGCCTGATCGCAGTGGGCGTGAACGTCAAGATCCTTCTGGACACGAATGCGGAGATACACAGACACATGGAGACCGGTCCCAAAGAGGCGGCAAAGCAGACCATCGGGGCCGCTCCGGACAGTGTCGCAACCCTTCAGGCCGTCAGAACACGAATTGCCGTACTGTTGGGCACAATCGTCGTCTGCTTTGGGTTCATTCTCTACTTTTTCGTCAAGAGAGTCGTGTTGCCGTTGAATCGAGTGACCAAGATAACACAGGACATGTCCCGAGGTAATCTCAGCGTATCCGCTCTGAGAAACCCTCACGGCGACGTTGGTGAGCTGGGAGCGGCGCTCAACGACCTGGCCGCCAATTTTCAGGAAGTTCTCCTGTTACTGGGCACGACGGTGGGCAAGTCTTCTATTGCGGTGGAGAGCATTGAAAAGGCTTTGGAAAAGGACGGCGAGGTCTCTCGCGACGAGGTACGGAAGCACCTGGAAGATTTGAGAAAGGATCTCCTCCTTCTGCGATCTCTTGTCCAGGATTTTGACTTCTACCAGACGCATTTCGACGGCCAAAAGGTCGTCTCGGACAATATAGGCAGAGAGAGTTAGGATCTTGCCGGCATTGGTTCGTCCCGCTCAAGGGCCTTTCACGCCGGCTCGGCAGCCCGGTCCTGCGGTTGACGGCCAACCGAAAGGGAAAAGAGATGATTGACACCGAGATTCTACAGGATTACAGCAGCGAAGCACGGGAACTTCTCGACGAGATGGACAACAGTCTCATGCGTCTGGAAAAGGAGGGCGGGTCCCCGGAGCTACTGAACAACATCTTCCGTGCGGTTCACTGCATCAAGGGCTCGGCTGAATACATAGGTCTTGAACGATCCAGTACCCTTACCCACGGCGTAGAAAACCTGCTTGATCGACTTCGAGAAGGGGTTGCGGAGCTCACGCCCAATGTGGTGGACTTCCTGTTCCGAACCAAAGACGTCATTTCTACCCTGATTTCCGAGGTGGCCGAGCACCATGAAGAGAAATCGGAGATTTCGGGCCTCATGTCGGAATTGAATCGATTTCTCGGAGCATCCTCGGGGCCGGCCTCCGATTCACGGGAGCAGGAATCTCTGCCGATCATTACCGCGGATCAGGAAGAACGGACGACTCCCGAAGACGGCGTGACCGAACGACCCGAAGTCGCGGCCGGAGGTCCGGCCGTCGAACTGGGATCCTTGCCTTCCGATGCCGGGACCGGAGAGGACGCACTCGGAGACATTGCGGGGGAAGTGGAGACGTCGTTTACCGAGGATCGTCAACAAGTGACGGAAGACGGCGTGCCCGGGACTCGCAATGTTTCGCCTGAAGACGAATATGAACTTGTTCCGGAGCAGATCGAAAAAGAGGCCTATGCAAAGGGGTTGGATGCCGAGTACACGTACGAGCAAGACTCGGCGCGGACCTTCGCCGAAGATGAGGCCGTCGAGGAAGCAATGTCGTTGGAAGACACGGTTCCTCACATTCTCAGTCTTTCCCTGTACCTGGACGATCTGCAGGACGGTCTCAACCCGGAAGAGGCGTTTTCATCCATAATTGACAAGATTCAATTGCTCAAGAGATCCTTGGTCCGTACCGTCAGGCCTGAAATATTCGACATCCTGTCAACCATGGAAACTCACATGGCCGCACTCGGGGCCGCTACAGGCGCTGTTGGAATTGAAGACGTGGAGACGTTGCGATCGCTGCTGCACGATCTTCAACCGTATTACCCCGACGACCTGTTTCCCTTGGAACCTCAGAGAGAGGCGGAAGCCGATGAACCGGATATAGCTCCTGAAGCAGCCAATCAAGCGGCTCCTTCACCTCCTCCGCTGGTTCACGAGTTGGAGAAGATACCGGGTATCGAGCCGCCTGTGATAGAAGCCCTTGTGGATGCGGGCTTCACTTCAATGGACCAGATTGGGAAGGTCGATGCCGGCACGCTTGCGCGAATACCCGGAGTGACCCCAACGGTTGCCCAAGCGGTTTTGACCGAGGCCGGAGTTGCCGCGGGAAAGCCCAAGCACGCTCCGATGGTCGGCAGGCAAGCCGACCGATCGCTCCTGGCCGATGTCGATGACGAACTCCTGCGAGAGTTCGAAGGCATATTCGGGGAACCCGAGGCGGAACCCGCCGTGGCCAAGGAGCCTCCGGGAGGCGCCGCGGCAGACCTGCTCGAAGAACTTGGTTCGATCAGCGCGGACGCGGATCGTGAAATCATGGAGATCTTCCTGTCTTACGGGTGGGAGATTTTGGATAAGACGCGACCGTACGTAGAGAAGATCAAGCAAGGGAAGTTCGATAAGAGCGATCTGGACGGGTGTGCGGAACTCATTAAGTCGATACGGTCGTCCTCGACATACATGGACTACCAGAGTCTGGCGTCCTTTCTCGACGAATGGTACGAGAAGACCTTGTGGGTGACGGAACGGGTCGATTCGCTATCGGTCAATGATTTGGACTTCATGGGCCAAAATCTTCTACGTTTCCAGGACTTTCTTACCGGCCTCGACTGTGCGCTCAATCCGGAAGACGTCGTTCCCAAGGCGCCGCCGGCTCCCCCCGGGGGCATTCCAACCGAGATCTCCGCTGCTGCCCGAGTGACCACGGGAGATATGCAAAGGCCTGCGGAGCATCGGGAGGAACCGACCATCGCGCCCGCTCAGGATGATGTGCACTTCCAGGAGGCTCCGACCCATGAGCTCGGAGAGACCGTCCAGCCTTCGACCGCGCCCGCGAGTCTCGTTGACGACGTGAGGTCCGGCCAAGCGTCGTTTTTGGAAGCCGACATGGAACCACGTTCGCCGTCAGAAGTCGATTTGCCCCATGACACGGCTCTGGTCAAGACGATGCGCGTGGATGCGTCCAAGGTCGACATTTTGTTGAATCAGGTCGGAGAACTGGTGGTGAACCGGTCGTACGTGGAACAGTTATCGTCAGAACTCAAGGACTTACAGCGCTTACTCATGTCTGCGGATCACGTGGGCAAGAATGAGATCGTCGCAATCAAGGACATCACCCTGAAAATGGGAGAAGCGAGCCTTTCTCTCGGAAGAGTGGCCACCGACATTCAGGAAGGCGTCATGAAGCTCCGGATGCTTCCCGTCGGTCAGCTCTTCAATCGCATGCCTCGTCTCATAAGGGATCTCTCCAGGCGCGTGGGCAAGGTGGTAAACCTGGAAGTCTACGGCGGAGACACCGAAGTGGACAAGAGAGTTATCGAGCAAATATACAACCCCTTGGTTCACCTGATCCGGAATGCCGTCGATCACGGTATCGAGGACGCAGACCGGCGAAGGGAAACGGGTAAGCCTGAAGAGGGTTTTATCGGCTTGAGAGCGTATTCGGAAGGAAATCAGGTCGTCATCGATGTTGAAGACGACGGCGGCGGGATAAACGCCGAAGCGGTCCTCCGCAAGGCTGTGGAAAACCGCCTGGTCGATCCTCAAGAAGTGAAAAACGTCTCACCGGCGGAGATCCAGAATTTTCTCTTCCTGCCCGGCTTTTCGACAAGCGAAAAGGTAACTCGGACGTCCGGTCGGGGGGTCGGCATGGACGTGGTGAAGAAAGACGTTGAAAAGATCAACGGTCACATCGAGATAGAGTCCTGGGAGGGGAGAGGCACCCGCGTCTCGATCAAGATACCGCTGACCTTGGCCATCATCCAGACGCTCCTTATCAAGAACGGGCACCATGTCTTTGCCGTACCGCTGACTTCGGTGCGAGAGATAATTCAGATATCCATGGATGAAATCACGACCATCGAAGGTTTTGAGGTCATCAAGTTCAGGGATGAGACCATACCGATCCTAAGGGTGAACGAGATCTTCAACCTAGACAACGGCGACAAGGATGATCAGCCGAGATTTCTCGTGCTTGCCACGGCGGGTCTCAAGTCCGTCGGCTTTCTCGTCGAGGAACTCATCGGTGAACAGGACGTCGTAATCAAGCCGCTCGCGGAACATGTGTGCGAGATCAGGGGACTCGCCGGCTCCACGATACTCGGCGACGGGACCATTGCCCTTGTCATGGACATTACGGAGATCATCGACGACATCATCTTCCAGCAGCGACAGTTGGCCACGCAGCCCCCCGGGGAGACTCGATATCCGTATGACGACCCGAGGCAGACCGACACTGTCGGGGACAGGTAAGAGGAAGCCAAGCCCATGGGCCAGATAATAGCCATTGTCAGCCAGAAAGGCGGAGTGGGAAAGACCTCGACGGCGGTCAACCTGGGAGCTTGCCTTTCTGCGATGAAGAAGAGAGTCCTGCTTGTCGGTATGGATCCCCAGTGCGGTCTGGCACGGTGTTTCGGCCTGGATGATACCGGTGCCGGAATCGGTCTTCTCGAGTCGATCAGGGACGGTGTTGCGGTATCGGAAGTAATTTACCCGTCTCATGCACGGTTACCGCGTCTGGACATAATTCCCGCGAATGTCAGGACCATGACGGAGGAAGGGCAGTACATCGGTTCCATGGACAGGGAGATAAATCTTCTCAGCCGGGTTCTGGAACGAGTGAAACCCGACTATGATTACATTTTCCTGGATTGCCCCCCGCGACTGAACAATCCCACACAAGCCGCTTTGGTTGCAGCGGATTCCTACCTGGTGCCGATTCAGTGCGAATACGCGTCCATGGCCACGGTGGGGAGAGTATTGAGAGCCGCTCTCGAAGTCAGACGGCTGCACAACGCGAGACTCGGCATATTCGGCTTTCTTATTACCATGGCCGACAAACGGGCCGCATTCACCGTAAAGGTGGTTCAGGAGATTCGTCTATACCTGAAAGACCGCGTCTTCCGTACCATTATTCCGAGAGATCCCAAACTCGCGGAGATCCCGAATCGCCGCGAACCGGTCATCGCCTATGACCTTCAATCCCCCGGGGCAAGGGCCTACGTTCAGTTGGCCCGGGAAATATTGGCAGCGGATTCCGGTCGTGTTACATGACGGATTAGGATCATGTACATTGAATGATTTGTGGCGCAAATACGATGCGGATTCCGGGACCGATGTACCAAATCGTTGAGCAGGGAAGCACCTCCCACGAAGATGTGTGGGTATTTCTGCGGTCTTCCGCAGCTCCGGCCTCCTTACCGGGGAAACTCCGTTCCCGGGTCTCCGGGTCGCGAACGAGAGAACAGTGCGGTACCGTATTTGAGAAACGAAGCACTAAGGTCGGCGTAGATGGATAACGGCGCCAACAACAAAATTCGGGTTCTGGTGGTCGACGACTCCGCGCTCATGAGTCGCCAGATTGCCGGCATTCTTAGTGATGACGATAAGATTGTCGTCGTCGGGAGGGCAAAGGACGGTCGAGAGGCGCTGGACATGGTGGCCGGCCTCAAGCCCGATGTGGTCACCATGGACGTCGAGATGCCCCGAATGAACGGAATCACGGCGCTTAAGCATATCATGGTGAGGCATTCCGTTCCCACGGTCATGATCAGCGCGCTGACCACCGAAGGAGCGCGAACCACCTTTGACGCGCTGAAATACGGCGCGATCGACGTCATTGCAAAGCCGTCCAGGCGTGAGGACGAAAGCTTGGATGCTCAAAAGGCCGACATCATATCAAAGGTGAGACGAGCCGCCGCCATACGAACCGGGCGTTCTCGATACATCCGGATGGGGCAGTCGCCCAAAGAGTCCGAGAAATCATCCGGAGGGCCGTGCGATCACTCGACACGGTTCATCGGCATAGGAGCCGGTACCGGAGGATACTACGGCCTTCTGAGAATCGTGCCGGCACTTACCGGTGAATTCCGAGACGTGATGATTGTCGTGTTGCTCGTAGCCAGGCGGTACGTCGCGCCGTTTGTCTCCTACCTGGAGTCTCATAGTCGGGTGCCCGTCAAGACCGTCGACGGAGTCGAGGTCCCGGAAAAGGGCACATGCTATATTTGCTCGGGGCAAGACGGCGCGACGCTTTTCAAGGGATCCCATGGGAGTGCCGTGTTCCAACTGCGCGGCTCACAGATGACTTCCCCTTTCCCCGTGAATGAAATGCTGTCGTCTCTCAGTGCATTTGGGTCACGATCCGTCGGAGTGGTCATGACCGGGGCCGGTACCGATGGTGCCGATGGTGTGGCCGCAATCCGAAAGGCCGGAGGTATGGGCGTCGTGCAAGATATCACGAACTGCTTGGACCCCCAGATGCCGCTTGCCGCCCTGCAAAAAGACAGTGTCGAAAAAATCCTTCCGGACTTTCTCATGGCGGAATTCTTTATGAAACTACACTCCGCAGATGAGCTCAACTGATGCAGAGAAATTGACGAGAATGGGGGTGCCGGACTGCGCAGAGTGCGCCGTCCGGCCGCATGTCGCGGTCACTTCAATTGGGATGCCGTGGATTCAATGCTGCATTTCGTGAAGTCCACCGGTTCCTTGCAACCAGGGCACTTGTGAGGCCGGTCGAACTCGTCGGAAAAGACCTCTATGGTCTTGCCGCACTCAGGACACTTACAGGTAAACGAAGTGAGATTCTTGTGCGCCTCCAGACCCGGGCAATGCATAGGTGTGGTCATGATCCGGCTCCTTTCCCCGCCGATGTATTGATGGTACCAATTCGGGCCCCGCAGAGCTCCGCTGTTCCGACTATAGACCAGCATTTCGGACCCGGCAACCCAAAAAACAGTACGTGCAGCGAAGCAAGACGTACTGCAATTGCCGGAAAAGCGACCAATCAGTGGCGTCCGGTTCCCGGGCTTCACATGAAGAAATCTCCCTGACTCGCTTTGTGTAAGAGAAGGCCGAGGGATTTCCCCGGGGACGACACCGACGCCTTCATTTCTGACGGCACTTCCGACTACGGCCTTGTACGGGAAGAGATGCCGTTGAATGACGGTCACGGGAGGGATTGGAGCTTTGTTTCTTGGGGCGAGAAACGAAGGAGTATCGGGGTTGAGAGTCAGGAGTGAGTGTACACCTGTCGGTCACGGAGTTCCCGCGACCGCTCCAAATCCGTGAGACAGCCGGACCTCAAGCGCCTGGAATGGCAAGGCTCGGATGATTCCGCGACGGACCCGGGCGTGGGCCCATCCTGATGTCGTACCGGATGCCCGGCGCGGACCTATCCTTCAAGAATGGCTCTGAGCTCTTTCAGCTCTTTCTTGATCTCAAGCAAGATTTCTTTGTAATCCGCGTTTTCCTCTGCCGGCGAGGGGTTTTCGGCCCTGTAGTCCTCGGTCTCGAGTTCGGGTCTGTTCTTTACCGTCTTGACGGCCTTCCTCGCCTTCTTTTCAGCCGAGTTCTGCTTCTTCATCTCCTGAAGGCGCTTTTTCGCGCCGGCGATCGTGAACTTCTCGTCGTACAGGAGATGCTTGATTTCCAGAAGCAGTTCCAGATCCTTCTTGTGATACAGGCGCTGCCGAGCCCTGGTTCGAGTGGGCTTGAGAATCTTGAATTCCGACTCCCAATACCTGAGAACATATGGCTCGACGTCAAGGATTTCGCTGACTTCGCCGATCTTGAAATATTGCTTTTCCGGAATTGCGATAGCCATATCTGGACCACCCCTCCAAATCAGAATCAATCCGACGTGTTCCGGAGATCCGCCTGGTCGCTCGGCTCGGCCAATCCACCCGGTACGTGGATCGATACGAACCGCCCTATTCCCTCAGTGCGGCGCCCAATTGGGTAGTGACAGCCTCCACCACACGGGAATGGACCTCTTGGACCTCTTCGTCGGTCAGAGTCCGATCCTCGGACTGATATCGAATCCGGAACGCCACGCTTTGGTACCCTTCCGGAATCGACTCTCCTCTATACAAATCAAATAGGACAACGGAGCCAATGATATCATGCCCCAAACGTGAAATCAAGCGTTTAATCTTATCTCCTGAACAATTTCTTTCAACCACTAACGATAAGTCCCGCTCTATAAACGGGTAGCGGGGAATTGGCCGGAAAACCCTTTCCTTGCGGGTTTGAATGAGCAGAGGCTCCAGGAGAATTTGAAAGATCTGAACGGTTCCGGTGAATTGGTGCTCCCTGATCTTACGCGGAGACAATTCGCCGACGAAACCGACGTTGCGATCCGCAACAAAAACGTCCGCGGACTTGCCCGGGTGGAGAAACGGAACCTGCGAAGGAGCGAACGCGGCCTCGGAGATTCCAAGCCCTTCAAGCACATTCTCCAGCGCGCCCTTCATATCGTAGAAGTCCACCTCAGGCTCCTTGTCGACCTTGCCGTAAACGTCGATCTCTCCCCTGTGAAAATGCCACGATCGCGGGTGGCGCGCGCCCGTTGCCGCGGCGGCCAGCACGAGATCCTCCCTGGGCAGTTCCCGGTCCGGAACAGGATGGAAGGTCTTGCCGATCTCATACAGTTTCAGGTCCTCCGACCGATGGTTCAAGTTCCTCTTCAGAGTCGAGAGGAGTCCCGGCATAAGAGATGTGCGCATCACCGCGTAATCTTCCGACAACGGGTTGAGCAACGCGAGTTCGCCGGTTCCCTTCCCGTCCGGAAGAAATTCCTCCGCGGACTCGACCGACCCGAACGACATGGTGACGATCTCGGTGAACCCGCTCGCGTTCATTAAGCCGGCAACGTTTCGTACCTGATTGTGGTCCTCCCTCGTGTTGTCCGGAGCGGACACGTACGTGGGCATCGAGACGGGAATGTTCTGAAAGCCGTGGATCCGTGCAACCTCTTCGATCATGTCCACATCACGGTCCAGGTCCCATCGCCATGAAGGGGGAGTACACATCAGAGAGTCCTCGTCTCCCTCCGAAGGATTCACTTTCACCCCCAGCCGTTCCAGATACCCGGCGCATTGTTGACGCGTCACGTCCACCCCGAGCAGGATTTTCGCGGTCTTGGTCTTCATCGGTACTGCGGGCCTTTGAACCGGGTTGGGATACACATCGATATGGCCGGCCAGAACGTTCCCGCCGGCAAGCTTCCATATGAGATACGTCACTCGATGGGCGGCCCACAGAGTGCCTTCCGGGTCGACTCCCCGTTCAAAGCGGAATGACGCCTCTGTGGACATTCCCAGCGCCTTGGCGGTCCTTCTGATGCCAAATCTCTCAAAACAAGCGCTTTCGATCAGGACAATGGACGTGTCGTCGCGAATCTCGGAGTTCAAGCCTCCCATAATTCCCGCAAGACCCACCGACCTCGTCGCGTCGCGGATCATCAGAGAGTTCGGAGGCAAGCGGCGCTCTGTGCCGTCTAAGGTCACGAAGGTCTCACCGGGATCGCATCGACGGACCACGATCCTTCCGCCGTCCAATATCGTGTAATCGAACGCGTGCAGCGGTTGGCCGCATTCCAGGAGGACAAGGTTGGTAGCATCCACCACATTGGAGATCGGCCTCACGCCCGATCTGGTGAGCCTGAGGCGCACTTCCAAGGGGGACGGCCCGACTGATACGCCCTCCACCACCCGTGCCACATAACGCAGGCACAGATCAGCGTCCGGGACTTCTATGCTCGTCCTCTCGTGGACACCGATCTCGCTCTCCTGAATGGCGAATGTCGGCACTTTCCACGGTCTTCCCAGGAGTGCGGCGACCTCCCGAGCGATCCCCAGGATTGACAGGCAATCCCCGCGGTTGGGTGTCACCGAGGTCTCCAGTATGTAGTCCTCCACCAATGGATACGCGTCGGTCAGGGGAACGCCTACCTTGGTTCCCTCCTCGAAGACGAGAATTCCCGACGCGTCCTCACCCAGCCCCAACTCCTTCTCGGAACAGATCATTCCCGGGGACGCAACCCCCTTGATCTTGGTTTCCTTGATCTCCATTCCCGAAGGAAGTACGCATCCGGGAGGACAATAGGGCACGATCTGACCCACTTGGACGTTCGGCGCGCCGCACACCACAGTGACTTCCCTGTCTCGCAGGGATATCCGTGTCAGACTGAGTTTCTCGGATTTGGGATGAGGCGTGACCTCTTCGATGCGCGCGGTAAGGACTTTGTCCAATCCTTGGCCCGCAGGGGTTACCCCCTCCACCTCGATCCCACTCATGGTGAGCAGGTCTGCAACCTCTTCTGCCGGTAGATCGATCTCCACAAACTCTTTCAACCAGTTGAAGCTGACGAGCATTTCTTGTCACCCTTTTTGAGATAGTTCACCGAATTGAGGCGAGCCCTCAGCTCCGCCACGGCTACTCAAAACTGATTGAGGAATCGGACATCGTTCTCATAAAAGGCTCGGATGTCCGGAATTCGATATTTGAGCATGGCCACACGCTCAATGCCCATACCGAATGCGAAGCCCGTATACACGGACGGATCGTAGTTCACAAATCCGTACAAGACCGGATCGACCATGCCGGAACCGAGAATTTCGAGCCAGCCGGTTTGTGAACAGGTCCGGCATCCCTCACCGCCGCAGATGACACACCGTATATCCACCTCTGCGGACGGCTCGGTAAAGGGAAAAAAGCTCGGTCGAAATCGCAGCCCCACGTCTTTACCGAAGTACTCCTGGACGAACGCGGTCAGCACTCCCTTGAGATCGGCAAACGAGATCCCCCGGTCCACCCACAGTCCTTCGATTTGCATGAACATGGGCGAGTGGGTGATGTCCGCGTCGCGCCGGTACACTTTGCCGGGGCATATCACGCGCACCGGAGGCTGCTGCTTCTCCATGGTCCTGATCTGAACGGGTGAAGTGTGTGTGCGCAACACCACGTTGTCCGAAAAGTAAAACGTGTCCTGCATGTCTCTGGCCGGATGGTCCCTGGGAATGTTGAGCGCCTCGAAATTGTAATAGTCGAGTTCCACTTCCGGTCCTTCGGCAAGTTGAAATCCCAGACCGGCAAACACATCGATCAGCTCGTCGGTCACTCTGTGGAGGATGTGGCTCCGTCCGATGGGGGACCTCCGACCCGGAAGCGTGACGTCCACGAACTCGGCAGCGAGTCTCTGCTCTTCCATCCGTTCCCTGATCGCGGTCTCCATCCGATCGAAGCTCTGTTCCAGGTCGATCTTGATCTGATTGGCAAGTTGTCCCATCCGGGCCCGCTCTTCCGGATCGAGGTCTTTCAAGCCCCTCAGGAACCCGGTCAGCTGTCCTTTTCTCCCCAGTATCCGGGTTCGGGCGTCATTCAGGGCCTTCTCATCGGAAAGACCGGAGATGAGTTCGATGGTCGCCTCTCTGAGCTTTTCCAGTTGCTCCTTCATGATGGCATATGCCCCCTGGCGTCGTGCGGCTCACGTGTGTTGTTACTCTTCGGAACATGTCCGGAGGATCAAGGTTTCATGAACAGTCGAATTCATAAGTACGGTCAAATATTTCCGCCCGAACCCTCGACAGATACTGATCAAGACCCGTCGGAGGTACTGGGAGCGGCAAAAGGCGACAAATCCGTAGGCCGGGCTGCGCCCGCAGTCTCAGTGGGACGGGCGTCCCTGCCCGTCATCTTCCAGTGGATGCATTACGGCAATCCGCGTCCTGCCACGAAAAAAAGCGGTCCCGTAAGACCGCTGTCCGTCGACTATCATTACGCTTCCAATGGGGGGCCCCAGGTCAGGCCGCTGACGGTCCGACTGTTGGAAGACGAGTTTTAGGCCTCCAGCGCGGTACGGGCATTCCGAACGATGCTCGTAAAAGCGACCGGGTCGGTGACTGCGAGGTCGGCGAGTATCTTCCTGTCCAGTTCGATGCCCGCCTTCTTCAGTCCTTGAATGAACCTGTTGTAAGCCATGCCGTTCATCCTGGTACCTGCGCTGATACGTGTGATCCACAGGCGTCTGAAGTCACGTTTTCGGGTTCTTCTGTCCCGGTACGCGTAACAGAGCGACTTCTCCAGGGTGTCTCGTGCTTGCTTGTACGTTCTGCTCCGTCCGCCCACAAATCCGGCGGCGGCTTTTAGGATCTTCTTGCGTCGCGCCTTCCTGGCCGGCGCGCACCGTGCTCTTGGCATGTCTGACTCCTTGAACAACAGCCTGCCGACCGCGTTCCGCCCGCGACAGTGTCGCATCGAGCGTTCGCCGGCATCGACAGATCCGTTCGCCACGGTTATCCGTACGGCAGCAGCCTTCTAACCTGCGTGGCGTCCTTGGGATTGATGAAGCCCTCTTTCCTGAGGTTTCTCTTGCGCTTGGTGCTCTTACTGGTGAGGATATGACTATGGAACGCTTTTTTCCTCTTAATTTTTCCGCTCTTGAGAATGGTGAAGCGTTTGGCCGCTCCGCGGCATGTCTTCATTTTGGGCATGTGCCTATCTCCCTGACGATGAGTATCCGAAGAGTTCCCGACTCGGATGTTCACTGATCGATAGCCGAAAATCATGACCCATGATGCCGCCTTGGGATCAAGCACCATGGTCGTACCACGGCCGGAATCTTAGCGCGTTTCCGTAAACTTCTTTTTTTACCCCAAAAAAAAGAAGATGACAATCTTTTTGTGGAGAAAAAAGTCGTCATCCCGGCCCGGACAATTGAACCTCCGTCGCAAAATAATCATTGGAACCATGTTGGTCGGCGCACGACAGTGAGTCGGCTCGCTTGGCTCTTCGCCCGGCAGGCCGGAAAGACGAAAAATTCGTTTCGCGACAGACCCTACCTGAACAGGCTCAGCTGCCGCAGGCGCGTTGCACCGCCTTCGTCTCCAACCGGACCGTACCTGACGTATCGGGCCTCGAAATCCTCCGGAGCGTAGTACTCGAACCCCGGCCACTGGTCAAACCGATCCGCAACCGTGTCGCAAACGGTGAGTCGGCTTATCCACTCCTTGCCGTCCTGAGAGCTTTCCAGTCGCCAACTCTTGGGCACGGATTCCTCGTCCGCCCAGACGATCCTTAATCGGGAGATGGGCTTGACCTCGCCCAGATCGAGCACCACCCATTCCGCGCCCCCTTTTCCCGCTGAGCGGATTTCGAGCACGTCCGTATCGGGGTAACCCTTGAGAATCCGCTGGCCTTCATTGGATGCGCGGCCGTCGATCAAGACCGTGGCGGACTTAGAGTAGTCCAGGAAATATGAATCAAACGGTTCCTGAATCGTGTCGCTCCGTTTTAACGGAAGATCGAAAATCCGAGTCTTTACCTCGTTCACCAGGGCCTTGGCCATGAGGTAGTTCGCACCATTGGTGAGATGGCACCAGTCGGTGAAAACCCATTCATTCACATCGTCGTAAATCGTGGTGAGATCCACCACCTCGAACCCGATCTCCTTGTTCCTCTCCTTAATCCTCTCCACAAGCAGGTCGTACGTCTCTCTCGCATTATAAAACCCAATCTTCTCCATGCCGGTGACGTTTTCGATCTGCTGTTCGATAGGCATCCGTTTCTTCTTGGAATTCCGGAACATGGGCTGCAATGCAAAGACATGGGGCACCCCGTCCGTTTCCAGTACTTTGTGAAAGATGGCCGCCACATCGGCCACCTGATCGATGTTGCGTTCTCGATACTCGAGCATCTCCGGCGTCGGGTCCTGGGGATGAGCGGCAAATCCTCGATTCTCTTGCAGGATCCCCGGCCCTTCACCTTTTTTCATGGCCAACCAGCTGAAGAAGTACGTGTTCCGTTTCAACCAGAGGGTCAGATAGTTCATGAGCCCGTTGGGACTCATGTCCATCACCTCGGTAATGACCTCGAAATAGGGGCCTTCGGTGAAGTAGTTCCAATCCTTGAGCGGCCGAGCCACGGTGTGCACTTCGTTGGCGCCGTCCAGAGCCACGATGAGGTCGGGGCTGTAAAGTCTCAGTTTGGCCAGGTATCTCATCAAGTTGTTCTGGTACACGTACCCCGCGACCCCCGCGTTGATCACCCTGATGGTTTTCCCTTTGATTTTCTTGCGAATATCCGGATCCGCGTTCATCAATTGTTCCATAATATGAGGAATAGTCCACCGATAGGTCACCTCATAATAGTCACAGATCTCATCGGCCGGCGGGACCGGGCCCCGACCGAACACCACGGAGCCGCCGGTGACAAAGACTCGGTATTCATCCTCGGGTTTCTCCAAGGGTACGTCGTCGAAGTCCTTGAAACTCTGCTCGTTGATGTACTCGTACGCATTGCCGAGGCGGGTATTACGCACTGCCGCGAATCCCGGCGTGGGTTCATATCCGTATTGGGGAGCGACCTTTTGCGTGCTCCTTCGTGCCAGATCCAGATCCCGGTCTTCGTAGGCCCGGCCCAGAGGAGACTGTTTCACCTGGAGTTTCGCATAGTACTCGATCGCGGCGAGTGCCGCGAGCACGACGGCCGCGAGAAAACCGATGTACAGACACATGAAAAAGAATCGGATCAGCCTTCGGCCGGCCGAACGTTTCGTCTTCACGGGCTTGCCCGGTTCAGTCCGATTCCCATCCGCCGGTCTTGCGTCGCTGTTCGTCGCCGCAACCGGTTTAGGAGCCTGTTCGTGCTTCTCTGTCATTCAATCCTCCCGGGACATTCCTGCATGCCGCTCCCAAAAGTGTGCAACCTTTATTAATAACGGATTCTTGTCAGCCGGTCCATGGTCTTGGAGAAATCCGCGGGGATCGGGGCAGGAAGGCCGTCGTCTGCTCACGCATGGCGGAGCCTCATATGGAAACGACGTACTACCGGACAAGACGGTAGTACGTCGGGTGGTCGTGATCGTCCAAGGACCGGGTTTTCGCGGGTCTCACGATAACGCTCTTAGAAGAGCGTATAGATAAACGGAGCCGCAACCGGAGAACTCGCGGCCAAAATTATGAACGCAGACAATATCGCGAAAACAATCAATATGGGCGCAAGCCAGAACTTCTTACGGACCTTCATGAAGTCCCAGAATTCTTTCACCAGGCTCATGGACTACTCCTTCGGGTTGATTCTTACGGTCGGCATTGTGTTCAAGCCTCAATTAGAACTGCTTTTCGTACCTTTCGATGCTCGTATCCGCCTCGGGTTCCTTTCGATTCCAGTACGTGGCGGCATTGGGGTCGCGCTTTCTGTCCATAGGATCCTTGCCCAGGATTTTCATTATTATACCAGTCGGCAGCACTACGATAAAGAAAATGATCGTGAGCAGTATCCGGGAAACAAAGTAGCCGAGAACAATGGAGAACCCGACCCAGAACCGGTACATCCGCCGAAACAGAGGCGGAACGATGCGACACGCGCCCAAGGCCGCGGCCGCGGCCATCCAGATGTACCCGTTCGTGGACCCTTTCCAGAACAGAACGTACGCGCCGACGGCGCATCCGATAATCACAAACAGGAGCGCCAGGATGTTCATGTCCCGATTGGACGGTTCTTGTTGTGCGGCCCTGATTTCTTCTCGTATCTCTTCTATGATGTGCATTCTTGGTGAACCCTGTTCTTATTGCTTCGAGCCCAAGATCTGTGTTCCAGAAATACCGGCACGGAGGCCGGCGCTACCGAAGCCGTCGTTCTCGTTCCCGGGCTCTGCCCGGTCTCAGTGCCGTGGGCATCTTACCTGTCATTATTTCTCGGTCCCGGACTCTGCTTGAAATCCCTTACTTAATCCAGCGCGTATTGTGCGCGCCAGTCCTTGTCGTCCTTGAGCGCCGGCTGATCCTTCTTGTCCAGGACAAAAGGCCCCAACACCAGGTAGTCCATCTCGGTCCGCATGAAGCAGAGGTACGCGTGCTCCGGGCTCATCACGATGGGCTCTCCCCGGACGTTGAACGACGTATTCACGATAACCGGGCACCCCGTCCTGTTCTTGAACTCCGTGATCATCTCGTGATAGACCGGGTTCGTTTCCTTGTGTACCGTCTGGATCCGTGCAGAGTAATCCACGTGGGTCACCGCGGGGATATCCGAACGGACCACATTCAGCTTGTCGATTCCCCAGAGAGCATGCTCCTTCTCGTCCATGGAACGCCTGATCTCCTCATTCACGTACGCCACCAGGAGCATGTACGGCGACGGCTTGTCCAACTGGAAACAGGCGCTTACGTCTTCACCGAGCACCGAAGGCGCAAATGGCCGGAAACTCTCTCTGTATTTGATTTTGAGATTCATCTGAGACTGCATTTCGGGACTGCGGGCATCGCCGATGATGGATCTCGAACCCAAGGCTCTCGGACCGAACTCCATACGGCCTTGAAACCAGCCGATGACTTTTCCCTGCGCGATCAGATCCGCAACCACTCCCGGGACGTCGCCGTTGTTCAGATGCCGGTACGGATACCCGTGAGCATCGAGGAACCGCTTGATCTCGTCCTCGGAATACTCGGGTCCCAAATACGACCCGGATTGCAGGTCATGCACATCGTCGGCCGATCGCTCATTTCCCAGCAACTGATACCAGGCGAACAGCGCGGCTCCCAGAGCCCCTCCTGCATCGCCGGCCGCAGGCTGGATCCACAGATCGTCAAACGGACCCTCCCGGAGAATTCGGCCGTTCCCAACGCAGTTCAAGGCCACTCCACCGGCAAGGCAGAGGTACTTCTCCCCGGTCACCTTCTTGATGTGCCTGGCCGTACGGATCATCACTTCTTCGGTGACCACCTGCACCGATTTGGCCAGGTCCATCTCACGCTGAGTCAGCCGGCTCTCCGGCGCCCTCGCGGGGCCGTCGAAAAGCTTCTCGAAAGCTTTTCCCGTCATGGTCAGCCCATAGGGATACGTGAAATAGTCCATGTTCAGTTTGAACGATCCGTCTTCCTTGATGTCGATGAGGTTGTCGAGGATCGTGTCCACATACTTGGGCTCGCCGTACGGAGCCAGCCCCATCACCTTGTACTCGCCGGAATTGACCTTGAACCCCGTGAAATAGGTGAACGCGGAGTACAGGAGACCGAGTGAATGGGGAAACCGGATCTCGTACTCGATCCGGACCTTGTTCCCCTCCCCTACCCCGAAGCTTGTGGTGGTCCACTCGCCGACTCCGTCCATAGTGAGAAATGCCGCCCTCTTGTACGGAGACGGGAAAAACGCGGCGGCGGCATGGGATTCATGATGCTCGGGAAAGAGTATCTTTCCCTCGTAATCCCCCAGGGACTTCCTGATGAGCTGCGGCATGTGGAGCTTCTGCTTGAGCCACAACGGCATGGCCATCAAAAACGATGCCCAGCCCCGGGGCGCGAAGGAAATGTACGTTTCGAGAAGTCGCTCGAATTTTATGAACGGCTTATCGTAGAACACCACGTAATCCAATTGATCTGCGGAAATGCCGCCCGCGGCCAGGCAATACTTGATGGCATCGGCGGGAAAACGATAGTCGTGTTTCACCCGAGTGAAACGTTCCTGCTGAGCCGCGGCCGCGATCTGGCCGTCTTTGACCAGACATGCCGCACTGTCATGGTAGAATGCCGAAATCCCTAGTATATTCATTGTATCCTACCGCTGGATGTTCCAGCACCTGAGTTTGATCGGCCGCGTCTTCCCGTCAAGGGGCCGGTATCGGACATAACGGGCCTCCGACGGTTCCGAAGCGACGTGTTCAAACCCGGGCCACTGAGAGTAATTGTCCGTGTGCTCGCGTGTGGCTTCGACGAGCGTCTTCCAGGTATTCCGATCGGTCGAAACTTCCACGGCCCATTTCTCCGGAACCGATTCTTCGTCCGCCCACACGAGCCTTACACGGCTCACCGGATAGACATGGCCGACGTCCAGTACCACCTCCGCCTTCTCGACTCCGGACGGCACGACCGACGAGTACACGGCCTGGCCGGGGTACCCTGAGAGCATGTTTCTCGGCCCGTTCTCCGGCTTGTCCGAAGGAGGGGCGTAGAGCACTTTGGCCGACGGGGCAAAATCCCAGAAAAAACTATTCTTATTATCGATCAGATCGCCTTTCGTCAAGGCTTGGCCGAAAATGTGCTCCTTGACGAGGTTGGCGAGTTCCTTGGCCAGGAGATAGTTGGCCCCCGCGGTCAGATGGCACCAGTCGGTGAAAACCCACTCGGTTACATCGTCGAAGTACGCGGAGAAGTCAACCAGAAAATAACCTTTGGTCCGGGCGCTCTCACTCACTTTGTTGATGAACAACTGGTACATCTTATCGGACGGAACGCCGTAGTACGTCCGCGTCCCCGTGAGTGACGCCAATGTCCGCTCCTGCTCGGTCATCTGCTTCTTGCTCAGATAAAACCACGGCTGGAGAGCAAAAAGGTGCGGAATGCCGTCGTTCCGCAATGCGCCGTGGAAGTCCTCAACCACACGGACCACCGTGGCCGCGTTCCTGTCCGCGAACCTTGACTTTTCCTCCAGGGCCCTGCTTTGGTCCGGTCGTTCGGACGATGACGCATCGCTCGTTTCCGACTCTTCCGCGGGGTCACGGTGTAACTCCTGCGGCTCTCCCTGGTGGAGTTCCTGAAACAGGTCCCTTCCGCCCCACACGTAGGTCATAAGGAAGGTATTGTTTTTCAACCAGAGCGTGAGATAGGACGTCAACCCCGACCCGTTGTAGGCAAAGATGTGCCGGATTATATTGTTGAACTGCCCCTCCTGGAAGTAATCCCAGTCTTTCGTGAGCTTGCACATCGGCGGGATTTCATTGGCCCCGTCCAGTGAAATGACGAGGTCGGGTCGGTAGAGCCTCAGTTTCGTGACGTACCGCATGAGATGGTGCTGGTATGCGTATCCCCACACCGCGGTATTGTACACCCTGATCGTCTTGCCCGGGATCGGCGCGTTCGCATTAAGGATCAGCTCCAATTGATGCGCGATCGTCTCACGAAAGGGAATGCCGTAGTAGTTCATGGCCGGAGCCGCCTCACCCACCGCTCCGAGTCCGTACGCCGTGGAGCCGCCCACGAGGAAGATCCGGTACTCGTCCTCGGGCTTATCCGTGGAAATATCCCGAGGATCCCGAAAACCTGCATTGTTTGCGTACTCGTACCGGTTACCCTTGAGCAGGTTGTACTCGAGGCAGACGCCCGGGTTGAAATCATAGTCATAGTGAGAGACCGGCTTCGTGAAGTCCCGAAGGGCCATGGACGGATCGTTGGGATACACGTGGGCAAGGGTCGTCTTACTCAGCGCATACCCGGCCATCTTTTCCAGCCCTGCGAGAATCAGGATGACCGTCGCGGCCAGGAACACGACGTAGAGCGGGACCTTCAGCAAAGGCCAGACGAATCTTTTCAACACTCCGTTCTTCACGGAACCGCTTTCCGCCGGCTGTTTCTGTACGGGATTCTCGCCGGATTTCACGTGCTGTTCAGTGGTCTCCGGCAGAATGGCTGCCTTTCCTGAATCATTTTGTCGTGAATTCATTCCCCCTGTTTAGCGTAAACTCCCGCGCAGGGCAAGGGGGTCGCGGTTTCCGGAATCCTTCGTCCATCGTCTGCATCCAATTGGTAGGTTGAGAGAGAGGAGGCGCGAACATGAGAAACGTATTGCGCATCTATGGTGTCCTCCTTGTCGCTGCAATGATACTCGCGGTCACTGGAACGGCCGCGGCGGATAACTCGGACAAGGAATTCCCGAACATTGATTACCTGGTCGGCGTTGCACGAATGACGTCCAACTGGACCACTCCGCCCATGGGCGGTCCTCAACAACGATATATCAAGGATATTTCGACAGGGAAGACGTATCTCGTAGAGGTGGGATACTGGACCGAGGCTCGGATTCTGGCTGAGTTCTGACCTGTTTTCTCCACAAACCACGGATTCCATCCGTCGAGACTTCGGCATACGAGAATCTTACCAACAGGGACCATGATTGCAGGCCATGGGAACATATGGGGCGGCAGAAGGCCGCCCTACGCACACACCCCGGGGGCGTACTCACGGGACGGGCGTGCCTGGCCGGAGCCTCCCGGCCCTCCATTGCAATTCCGACACGGTAGGTGAGGCGGAATACCTCAATCGAGCTGCCGACATGCCGGGCATTTGGAACGTGTGGCTCCGGTCTACCAGCGTATGGAAAACCCCATGACGTTCACCGACCCATGCCCTTTGCCCCAGCGGACGCTGCCGGACGGGAAGTCCACGTGGCCCCTTCGTTTGCCCCAACGGACGTCTCCGTACGGAAATACCACATCCCCGCGGCGCTTACCCCAATGAACTTCTCCATACGGGTGACTCACGCCGCCCCCGTGTTCGCTCCAGTAGACGTCGCCGCCCGGATAGGGTACGTACCCCTCTGCACGGGCATCCGTGGTGCCGAAAAGTGAAAAGGCAATGAGTGCCGCGCCGGCAAGCACCGCTGCACAAAACTTCTTCATGTCCGTGCCGCCTTTCTGTCGCCTCACCGGTGACCTATGTCGAAAATTTCGCTCCGTGCGGGGCTTCTACCAGGTCATCCGCCACCCATACGGTCCGTCGATTCGGTTTGTCGAATACATGAGACAGAACTCTCATGGGAATGGTCCGTACCCTTGAGTATCATTCGCGTGAGAAAGGTTCCCGGTATGCGGGGGACTGGGGTCCCCATTCCAGAGGACGGCGATGAGGGCATACCAGATTACACGTAACCGGGCAACATCTAGAGGTTATCAAGCTCCCGAGTCGCTTCCGATCGTTCTTTTGTCCGACGGCCGGAATCCCCACTCCTTCCAAAACGCTTCCACCTTGTCGCGATCCAGTCCTATCTTTCTGAACGTAGCCTCCAGTCTAATTGCTTCCAACTCCGCATCTTCCGCTTCGATTTGGTGCACGAGATCGGCGTCTCTGAGCAGCCCCTGTCCGATGTAATACTTGATAACCGACTGATAGCCGGTCATTTCCTTGAGACGAGCTATCTTCTTCAGTTTCTCCAAAAGGTCCACGGGAAGTCTCATGGAAATGCTGGTGCTGGGACGGTCTTTAGTAGGAATTAATCTCTTCTTCATAACGTCGCCTCTCTTCAGGGGTTGCTTTTCGAGCAGAAATTATGCGCCACGCGTCCTCTCCGGCATCGGCAACTACGACAAAAAGGGGGGTCGCCAGGTGTTCCGACAGAGCGAAGGAAATGATTCCGAATCTCTGCTCACCCTCTTCGTCGAGTTCCTCTAGCACCTGGACGTCATTTAACACCGCTTGATCTGCAATTTCAAAGGAAACGCCGTCATGTTCCCGGATGTTCTTCTCAGCTTTGTCGGCATCCCACGAGAACCTAAAACCGTGGAACTCGTACAAGACGTCCTCTCCCACTATCTACACCTCTGCATATACATTGTCAACGCGCATCAGAAAAAGTTCCCTGCCATCGCGAGATAATGAAACCGCCTCAGGAACCCATTTGTCAATAACAAACCGCAAATGCAGAGCAGAAGCCGACTCCGCGAGAAAGCTTACGACGAGACATCTCGGATCGGCTTCTATCGCACCCGCGAAAAGCCCGATTACTTCGTCGCTGAATCATCGTCCCCACGTTCTCATTCCCCACCGGCAGCGCGTGTCGTAGACACTTGCAGTGGGGCCTCCACAATGCCGGTATTCTTCGGTAGCGCCGGCCTCTGTGTCCCGCGGAACGCGGGATAGCGCCGGCCTCCCCGCGTCCCGCGGGGTATTCTTCGCGGCGTAGACCTCCCCGACTTCGGAGCCGTATTCCCCACGGGCATGCACACGAGCCTACCCCTCCAACCGTGTCTCCGCGGTTCATTCCTTGCCCTTCGACGTACACGTGCAAATTCCCTTGCTTTCCGAGCAGCCTCCTGCAATACTACACGCACGGATTTCGGCTGCTTGGTTGAATGGCATGGGGAGGCCTTTCCTGAAGACCTCCTGTACGGAAACGGGTCCGGTGCGGGGTAGCGTATCCGGTCGCCGCCGCACGGACCTTCAAACCATCGAAACAACGAGCGAACGGACTGGAGCGGGGGCACGGATGCTCTAAACTTCACGCGGGGTGCACGTTCTTGCACCGCGGTCTCTCTTGCAAGAATCGGACATCCAAGTAGTCCCGCCGCGATTCCCCGGCTACGTTACACTGCGCCGAGCCTCAAACAACCTGGTCGCATTGCACGCATCGGGGGCAGGTCTCGTATCTTGCTCTTCAGGTAGCAAAATAGTGCAGCGGCAAGGGGAAAAGTCAAGAAGCAAGACCTGACACCACCGCACACGTGACACCACCGCACACGCTTGAAGCAGCTCGCGGTATTACCTCCTGAAACCTTCGGCCAGCAATCACCCTGGGACAAAACGCTCCCTCTTTCGGAATGGCTTCGACCCCGCGTTCTCGAACTGACCTACACAGCATGGGACATTGCAGCCTTTGCAGAGGATCTCGGCTATGCCGGACCGCCATTCCGCTGGGATGCTCAACGGCGGTTCCTTGTGAGATGCGAGCTTGACGCAGCCTTCTTTCATCTTTACGGAATAAGACGCGATGACGTGGAATACATCATGGAGACGTTCCCGACCGTCAAGCATAGAGACGAAAGAAGACACGGAGAATACCGCAGCAAGAAAGTAATTCTTGAAGTTTACGACGCGATGGCCGAAGCGATGCGGACCGGCAAGTCATACGGGACGATCCTGTCTCCGCCGCCGGCCGATCCGCGGGTGGCGCATGATGTCAGATGAGATGTTCCATGGTGTGGAGATCGAAGCGACCCCGTGAGCGTGCTTGACATACATGCGTCATTGGCGTAGTATCTCTTCCGAGGTGAGTATGGTCTTTGTCGAAACTCCGATGTTCGTGAAACAGGCACTCGAAGAGTTGCCGGATGATGAGTTGAGACAAATTCAAGCCCTGCTCTTTGCCGGACCAACGGCCGTTGATCCTATTCACGGAACCGGCGGGGTTCGCAAACTCCGATGGAAGGGGTCTGGCCGTGGTAAACGTGGCGGGGTACGAATCATCTATTATTGGCATGCTCCCAAGAGTCGCATATACCTGTTGCTTATGTATCCGAAAAATGTACAGGATGATTTGACACGGGACCAAATTGCCACCTTACGGAAGCTTGTGAAGGAGATCGTTTGATGGACGAAAAGCTTTTCGACGAATTGGTTACAAGTCTGAAAGAGGCTGCGGCAATCTCTCGGGGTGAGATGGCACCTGGTCGGGTTACGGAGTACCCTGAACCGGATGTGAGACGCATCCGTAAACGGTATGCGCTCTCACAGGAGCAATTCGCTAACTTGTTGGGAGTTAGAGTCGGGACATTACGAAATTGGGAGCAAGGCCGCCGAAGCCCGCGAGGAACAGCACGAGTATTACTGAGGATTGCTGACAAGCACCCGGAATTTCTGACAAGTGTAGCTGGGGATAGGTAGTCGCTGACATCGCTGCTCATGCTTGCGGGCCGAGGTGATTCAGTCTTACTATACTATCGGAACGTGCCGGAGGATCACGAATGAAGAAGCGCAAGTTGCTGCAGAAATTGCTTTCGGGATCCAAGAATATCCGGTTTTCCTACGCGACGTCGCGCCGAAGCATTCCTGTGCAGTATACGTAATGACGCGCCACGCCCGGCCGTCACGATAACACGAGCGAACCGGCACACCGCTCCTTGGCCGCGAATTCACAGGTAACCCGGAGAAGACGAGCGGCTGAATGCATTCTATCTTGACAAAACCCCGTCAATGGCGTACCTTACATGCATGGAGAGGTGATGGTCTTTGTTGAGACTCCCATCTTTACCCGGCAAGTTCAGCATCTCCTGTCTGATGATCAGTACCGTGATCTGCAAGATGAACTGAGAAGCGGCCCGGACGCGGGGTCTAAGATCAGAGGTTCAGGAGGCCTTCGCAAACTACGCTGGGCGACGGAAGGGCAAGGGAAGAGCGGGGGAGTCAGGGTTATCTACTACTGGATAGTCGCCCAGGATCGGATTTTCATGGTCTATATGTACCCGAAAAGCAGACAGGCCGATCTGTCGCCCGAACAGCTCAAGGTACTGAGGAAGACCGTGGAAGAGGAATTGTCATGAAGAAAGAAATGTTCGAGGAACTTCTTGAAAGCGTTCGGCAAGCCGGGGCAATCATGAGAGGTGAAATGGAGCCTTCCAGGGTATTTGTGTGTGAAGCCCCTGATGTCAAGGCCATAAGAGCCAAGCTCGGAGTTTCTCAACACGAGTTTGCTTCCCTACTTGGGATCAGCGTAAGAACCCTCGAAAACTGGGAGCAAAAGCGCCGGATACCCAAAGGGCCGGCTCGTGTGCTGCTCGAGGTCGCTGCCGCGCACCCGGATGCCGTGTGGGACGTGGTTCGGAGTACAAGACACGATCGAAAGCGCACTATGACCGTAGATGATAGGGCATGAGGGAAATCAACCCCGAATCAGGCAGGCCTTTCCAGGAAACACCTCGCCGACTTGATTGGAGTAGACGAATCGATCACTGGGGACGTGGAGGAGGCGGATTACGGCGGTGATTATCTCATTGCGGCTTCCCGGATGGCGAATGCCCTTCATCGGAGGATTGAGGTCCGGTTCGTTCGGCATGAACATGAGGGTTGCAGTGATCTCCGAAGCAGATTCCGACCTTTATGCCGTCAAGTTCACCTACCGTCGGACACATATCCCCTCTACCGGGAGACAGGCTTCATCGCCATGCGGTTCACCCGGCCGCAGTATCCCGGAACAACATACCTGAATCCCGTCTTGGTGCAAAGCACTTATAATGACCCGTCTTCGACACTACATACCGTCAAAGGTCTCCTCGAATTCTCGGACTCAATACCCGCGATGTTCCGGGTTGTCTTGAACTCTGACGCTTGGTATGCTCATACACATATATCTGTTCGGAGCCGATCCCAGGTCGCGGTAAGGTCGGTCCGATCCGCCTCAATCGGGTCTCAAAGCCGGAAAGGGTCGACGGGAGAGATTCGGATGGTGTGTCCACCCTCATTTGAAGAGGCCGTCACGTCAACACTGAGGCGGCATCAGTACGAACTCCATACAAATTTCGGCTTCTTCTATCTTTGCCCCGATATTCCCCGCAGTAAACTGGATCTCGTGAAAAACTCGTTCGAGCTTCCCGACGGCGAACGAATCATCGGCTATGTGGAGACATCGCGGGCTCGGAGCCGCGCCATCGTGGTGTTCGGTTCCACGGCACTGTTTTTCCACGATACGGGCTTTGTTTCACCGTTCCTTGCACGCCGGCTCCTTGGGCGAACCAGGGAGAGCGAGGGAAGCATTCCGTACGTGGAATTCCCGAATCGGCAATTCAAGGCCAAGCGCCTTCACGTCGGTGTTTCCTTGGACAAAGGGCGGTACCTCAGCATCGTGGATCCCCTGCACCGGACCATATTCGTGAGGGTGCTCAACTCTTTGAAGCACGTGGTGACTGCAACGCTTGAAAAGGGGATTCCATGACTTGACTGAAACGTACGAGAAATTGAGTCAAATTCGCCTCTTTGGCTTACCGCGAGCCGGCATTCAGTCCCCCGACTTCTCGTTACCCGTTTCATCGGCGTGGGGATGCGGTACCATCACTGCTCCCGGTGCCTCACGCTCACCGTCAAGATGTTCTTGTCCCGGTCCCTCCGATACGTCATGGAATTTGCCATGGTTCTGACCAGGTGGATGCCGCGGCCTCCGGGTTCCATATCCATGAGTGATTCATCGAGCGGTGGAGGTGAAACGGAGAGAGGGTCGAACTGTTTGCCGCGGTCCTCGAACTCGATCGAGATCTCATCGGGATCGAGGATCAGAGTCACCTCCACGTCGTGCACATGGTCGTCGTCGAAGCCGTACTTCACGATGTTGGTGAGGATCTCCTCCAACACCAGGTTCACCACGTACGTCACACGATCCGGCAAGTCCCTCGGTTCGAGCAGCGCGTTGATGCGGCCGACGAGATCGGTCAGAGCCTTACGCGTGGTCTTCATGGTAAAATTGTGCCGGTTGTTCATCATGCACTCGTCCGCCCGATTCCCACTCTCTATGGGATCCCTAATATGTCGTACGCCTCCCGGACGTCGCGAGCGATGGGGATGAGGCCGGCGGTTCCCGAAGTCCGCAGCGTTTCTTCCACCATCGGCTGAGGATTCACCACGACCAACTTCTTTCCCTCGGCGGCCAATGATTTCGCGCAGGTGAAGAGGAGTCGTATGCCCAGGGACGCGAGGTAGGTCACGTTCGACATGTCGACGACGGTGGGTTTGCCCGCGGCCGACGTCAGTTGCTCGAACTGCCCGCCGATCTGCTCCTCACCTTCCACGTCCAGTTTTCCCGTGAGAGAAATGTGGGTCAACCCTGGGTTTATATCAACCACCTTCAGATCCATCGCAGTCCTCCTTCCGATTGACGGCCGCGGCCTCGCTCACGACCGGAGATTACCGAATACGTCACCGGGACCCCATTATAGCGACTGCCTTCAAAAAGTGCCCCATACTTTTTGGCACGGTTCTCACGCGTTCGACGGGAAAATCCTCTGAATCCATGCTTGTCGAAGGGTCCCGGGGGATTTTTCCGGGAACCTCACGAGCCGTTCCAGTTCGGGGCGGAGCGTGCGACGCCTACCGTACGTCGCGCACCCCATTGAATCATCGCGTGCACGATCAGTCGATGGCGACCTCCAGAATGGAGAGATCATCCTCCAGCGTCTCGGCCCGAGCCAGCTCGCGCACGTGGGTCAGCAAGCTATCCAGTACCGGTCCGTTATTGCTCAGGGACCCGGTCATGAAGAGCTCGAAGTCGTCAAGGCCCCACAACGTGCCGTCCTCACGTTCGATTTCGTACACTCCGTCGCTATATAAGTAAAGACGACTGGATTCCGGCACCTCCGCGTGCGCGATCGTGAAATCGACCCCAGGCATGCCCCCCACAAAGAGGTTCTCCGTTCGCAGTCGCTCCACTCTCTTCTCCCCGCCGGGCTTGTCGTTCAACAGGAGGGCCGGCGGATGGCCGCCGCTCGAATACGTGAGTATCCGTGTTGAAAGACTCAATACCCCGTACCAGATCGTGAAATACATGTCATTCTGTTCTTCCATGGGAAACGTATTATTGAGCGATGAGAGCACCTGATCGGGACATGCAAAGTCCACGTTCTTGAGGCTTCTGGAGCGGAGCACGTTGGTTACGGTCACCGCGAGCAGCGCGGCGCTCACTCCGTGCCCCGACACGTCGACCAGATAGACTGCGAAACGATCGGTGTCCAGCCAATGGTACCCCAGACAGTCGCCGCCGAGCGCGGTCGAGGGAACGAATCGCCAGTCCGTCCGCACAGGGCCTCGTGAGATGCTTCGGGGGAGCAGGCTCTTCACATACTGGGCGGCCTCCGCGAGGTGCTGATTGGATTTGGCGAACGCGCGCTCGAGTTGTTCCTCGGCCTGCTTTCGTTCGGTAATGTCCGTGGTGGTGCCGCATATGGCGTACGGATTCCCTTGGGAATCAAGGAGCGGAACGAGATTGTAGATATAGGTGCGCTCGCCCGTCCCCGTAACTTGAGTTTCCTCGGTACGAAACGGCTGCAGGGACTCGGCCACTCGCTTGTCGTATTCACGCAACTTGTCGGCCAATTCCGGGCGAAAGAGGTCACGGTAACTCTTGCCGATGCTTGCCGACCGCGTCAACTCGGTAACGCGCTCCCATTCGTTGTTGACCAGCACCTTTTTCCCCGCGAGGTCCGTGACGAACACCACGTTGGGTATGCCGTCCATGATGGCTTGCAGGCGTTCCTCGCTCTTTCTAAGCGCTTCTCTCTGACGTCGGATCTGAAAATTCCACGCCAGGATCACCAGCACGATGACCGCGGCGATCCCCGCGCCTTTGAGCACAAGGGCATAGTCGATGCCGTACGCGCCCAGTGAAATCCACCGCTGCGCCATTTCGGTCCGTTCGGTGCGGGTAATGGTTTCAAGCGCCTTGTTGAGGATACTCACCAGTTCCGGACGGTCCTTTCGAACTCCAAATGAGATGACATACGAGTACGGGGTGGGCGCGGCGACTTTGAGATTGGTGATTCCCAGCTTGGGAATCAGGTACGACGTGGTTGCAAGGTTCCCCGCGAACGCGAAGGCCTCCCCCCTCGATACGCGTTCCAGGGCCTCCCGTGCCGACCCGACCACGAGCAGCCGTACCTCGGGATGTTGTCTCCGCATCAGCTCGTGAATCTGGTAGTCCTCGATCACCGCTACGGTCTCGCGGTGAAGATCGTCGATTCCGCCGATGTACGCGGCGTCGGTCCGGGTAACAAGGACCACGGGCACATTCAGATACGGGCGGGTGAACAGCAGGTAACCCTCCCGGTCCTCGGTCTTCGCGATACAAGGCAACACATCGATCTCGCCCTTCTTTGCCTTGGCAAGAGCTTCCGGCCATGTCAGGCCCGGCACTACTTCCATCCGCAGGCCGGTGCGTTGAGCGACGATGCGAACAACCTCCGAGGAAATTCCCTGATGAACTCCCCCTTTCCCCGCAAATTCGATGGGAGGCCAGTTTGGATCGATCCCCAACCTGATCGTCTTGTGATTGCGTATCCATTCCTGCTCTTCGGAGCTGAACGAAATCGTCGTCGCAGATGCGGCTTCACGGGCTGAAACAACATGTGGAGACGCCGCCGAGAGACACGCCACAGACACGAGTACGGCCATCATACCCACGTGCTTGATCGTCACGTCCATCTCCTCTTGCGGTTGGAAACACTCGGCTTTCAGTCGAGCGTCCCGGCGTCTCTGCCCGGCGCGCGAAGAATACCCCGCGGAACGCGGGGAGGCCGGCGCTACCAAAGCAAGGACGCTCGTCTTGAATACGTGACCGTGCTTACGAAATCCCGTCCAAGTACTGCGTTGCCTAAATTCGGTGACACATTCTTGTGAACCTGCGGCAGTCAACCTCTGCAGGAGCCCGTGCGACTGACAAAACGTAGGGTGGGCCCTGCCCGCCGTCTCCCCGGCGAAGGCCGGGGCACACTCGTGCTTTTCTGGACCCCGGCCTTCGCCGGGGAGACGGTGCTCGAAAACGCGACCGTATTTATGCCACAGAGCACTAAGCCTCTCGGCTCCGCTCAGGCTGTCGACGGAGACTCAACCCAACGACGAAGAGCCGGCAGTTCTTTGGATTCCCAATCATCGGAGATCCTTAGTGCAAGAAAATACTCGAACAGGAGATCGACCTGGTCCATTCCTTCTTCGATGAGATAGGCCTTCTCGAGGAATTTTCCTTCGATGCCTTCGTCCGGGTCGGCCTCATTGTTCGGGAGTATGGGCGGGGTCCTGAACGAACCGAATGAGAACCAGGTTGCCTTAAGTACCATGGTGAACTCGTTGTCCGTTGCCCTGAGCGACACTCGCGCCTCCTCGATTTTCTTGCCCTCCCGCAGCGCGGCAAGGCCTTCACGGAGCTCGGAATGTTCGCCTTTGAGCGCCACGGTCTGCGGGGTTTCCACGTCGGACATGTCCAGGGTCATCCGGTCGAGAAAGATCACTTCCACGACCTTTTTCCCGGGAATGTCGATACGACCTCCGGAGACGTCGGACTTGAACCACAACCATGTGAGAAATTCACGGCCCAGAAATGCTTTTTCACGCAGAATATCGAGAAAGTCCATGTGGTGCCATTCCTTCGAGTGCTCATATCGTGTACGGCCGGCCGCGTCACGGAGCCATGAGAGAGGGTTTCAGCTTTCCGAGTGCGTCCTTTGCCTGCTCGCTGGAGAGGATTTCCTCGGCCCTCAGGTATGGGATAAGCGGTACGAGCGTGAGGCCGAAGCTCTTCTTGAACTGGTCCTCCACCCGCTCACGGGCTTTGATGGACAGGCTTCCGAAATACACCACGGACCGTGCCGTGTCCCAAATCAGTTCAAACACCTGAATGGACGGAAAGACCTGCTTCTTCAACGTCTCTCGGAGGTTGTCCTTGAGTTCGCGGCGTTGCGCGGACGAGAGTCGTTGCCGTCCCGATTCATCGAGCAATTTCTTGCTCTCCTGTTTGAGACGCATCTCCAGTATCTTGGTCGGCACTCTTACGGAGTCCAGCCGCAGGCTCAAAGCCACATAGTTCCCAATGACGTACGACGCGCTCCGGAATTCCGTGTCGGTGAAATCTTCCACGGAAACCCAGCCCATTCCCACTTCCTCTCCCGGACCCACGATCTCCCGAAACGCGTATTTCTTCACTCCCTCGTCGACGACGTCCCAGAAGGATCCTTCGACGTCTCCCTTCACTCGGTACCTCATAATGGATACGGATCGTGACGCAAAACCCATCCGATTGTCTCCTTGTCGCAAGTGTCTCCGCAACGGGTTAGGATAGTGGAAAAGATATGTCGGATCAAGTTCGCGTTCACGTGTGTCATAAGAACGGCAGTCGCGACTCGTAGCCGCCCCCGGTGGTGAATGGTTGCAAAAATCCTTGGGTGAACCGATTTTTTCTTTTCACGTATCGGGTGTGTACTCGTCCAACAATACAGGACAGGGGACAAGATGAATGACGAAGCGTTGGTGAGGGCATTCCGGAACGGCTCGGACGAGGCGTTCACGGAACTCGTGAGAAGACACTCGAGGCCGCTGACGACAATGATCTTGAGAATCACCCGTGACGAAGAGGAAGCCAAGGACATATCCCAAACCGTCTTCATGAAGGCTTACACAGGGCTTTCAAGATTCATCATGGCCTCTTCCTTTAAGACGTGGCTCTACAGCATCGCGTTGAACGCGGTGCGAGACCATCTGAGACGACGTCGGCCGCAGATCAGTTCCGAGGACGTGGAGGGATTGGCGGACCATGCGGCATCAACAGGAGAACGACTGGACAGGGCCCGCATGCTCAAGAGAGTACGCGAGGCCATAGAAGATCTGCCGCGGAAGCAGCGTTTGACTCTGGAAATGAGAATCTACGAGGGCATGGAATATTCTCGGATAGCCGCATCACTCGGAGGTACGGCAGGCGGTGCCCGGGCCAATTTCTTCCATGCCGTGAAGGCGCTGCGACAAAGACTGGGTGAAGAAGAATGAAAAGAATTTCATGTTCCACAGCGGACAAGATGATCGTAATCGGTCTCGACGAGGGACTCCCCCCGGAAGATCGGGCAATCCTTGACGCGCACCTGCGGGAATGCCCCAAGTGCCGGCAAGTGGATGAGCAGACGGCAGTGCTGCTGACCGCGTTGCGCGAAGACGCGGTTGACGATCCGGGCGAGCAGTTCTGGACTCGTTTCGACACGACGCTTCAAGCCCGACTCGATGAGCAATACCGCCGACCAAGGTGGGTATTTCCCTGGAAGAAGCTGGGAATCGTTGCCGCGGCCGCAATGGTGCTTCTGGCCGTGGGATTGACGACCTTTATGCCGCGCAGTCCCGACCATGGAACAAGTCCGTCATCGCCAAACATAGTCATTCAGGAATTGTATATCGTGTACGGTCCGCTTTCGGAGGATTTCGCGACGGTGGATTACGAACCGGGTGTGTGGGAATATGGTCGGAACATCAGCCGGCAGGCCGCGGAGAGCGTCCTGCAGCTGCTCGACGAGGAAGACGACCCGCTTCAGCTATTCCTGTGAGGCGCGATGTGGCCGGAATCGGCCGAAGCATCACGATCGGTCACTTTGGAGTCATGAGGATGGGAAGGAGAAAACTATGCAACGAGTGTTACGGTTAATCGTCCTGGTTTGTCTGGTAGTCTTGACGCCGTACGCGGCGAATGCCGGCGAACGGGACGACACGAAGGAAAAGCTCCTCGATAGAATCGAAACGCTCACCATGTGGAGAATGATGCAGACTCTCGACTTGGACAATGAGACTTCACAAAAGATTCTGCAAGTCAGGGGCAGATTCCTTGCCGAACGAAAAGGGCTCAAGAGTTCCCTGTACAAGTCGTACGGAGACTTGAGAAAGTACCTCAAGGAAGCACAAAGCAAGGGAAACGACGAAAAGCTGGCGCGGACCATTGAGAAAATCCGCAAGACCAGGCAAGAATTGCGTGCCGTGTGGGAAAGACAGTTCGACGAGATCGCCAAGGTGCTCCCAGTTCGGAAGCAGGCGGAACTCGTTATTTTCATGAAAGATTTCCGCAAGGAGATCCGGGCGATTCTGCGTGGCCCGGAAGGAATGCCTCCTCGCCCGCCGGTTGAACAAGGATATGACCGGGGTCCGGGCCGAGGCCGAATGATGGGACCGTCTTCCGGTCTGCAGGGCCATAACCCCGGCGCAGGGTCGCAACAGGGCTCTCCGGGCGGTTCGGAAGCATCCGACGATTCCTACGAAATCCCCGGTGAATGAGTGTCGTTGAGGTATTCGGGTACGCCCGTACCGGCGGCATGCGCCGGTACGGTCTCACGTCAACACCAAGTCGACGCTCGGCGGCATTGCACAAACGGTCAGATCTGCGTGTCGATCAGTATGGCAACGGTGACGCAGGATCACGTATCATTCCGCCGGTGCCGTCGGGCGCCTTGAACGGTGATTCCTTCCCATCCCCGGCCGTGAATTTCCCCTCCATAAGGGTCGAACAGCTGATGAGAACGGCCGGCAGCAAGAACAAAACGACGATCGGGATTATTCTCATGGTGCACCGTTCCGACGAGGGGTGTAATCGAACAATCATCCTCGTTCATACCAATGACGTGCGGTCGCCCTGTCGCAGGTCCGTCAAGAGTCTTCTCAGGTTCCTGCATGGACAGCTGCGATGAAATTCGGCATCAACCGCGGTTACTTATTTCTGGACCGACTCTTTCAGAGCCTTGGCCGCGGCGAATTTAGGAGCCCTCGTCGCGGGAATATTGAGCGGCTCTCCCGTCCTGGGATTGACGCCCTTACGAGCTTTCCGTGTCACCACGCTGAAACTTCCCAAGTCGGTGATCCGAATTTTCTCCCCTTTTTTCAGAACATCATGAATTGCCTCAACAACCGAATCAACCGCTCCGGCGGCGGCCTTCTTTGAGATTCCGGCCTCTTCGGCGACACGAGCCACCAATTCCGATTTGGTCATTTCTACTTCTCCTTTCACCATGATGCCATTCTTCAACGAACAGCCGACTGCAATTCCCCACCGCGTTATACAGACCGGAGGACAGGGTGTCAAGAGATATCCGTGATTCGAGGCGTTCCGGAACCTGTCTGAGAGCTAACGTTGTTTACCCCGGTTCCGCCGGACGACTCGGACGAGAACTCGGGACTTTGCCGGCCGATGATTTTCTCCTTGAAGGCCCGACTTCCGTGATTATAGTATAACGAGCAATCACGTAACGGGAAGCGACCGGCGCCGAAGCCTGCTCATTCCCGGTTGGAGCTTGTGAGACAGGACCGTGGATTCAATTCCGTTTCTTCATGCAAATCAAATATTCAACGTGATGTTCTTCGAGGATCTTACGTTCACTGAAGTGCGGTCGATTCTTGACCATCTCCTGGAACGAAACGCCTTCGACCATGAGGTTCAGGAAATCAGGGGCCAGTACTTGATTGAGGCGGAAGGATGCGACTTCAAGGTTTGGGTCGCGGAAATGGACGTGATCATCAAGAGAGACTGACGCCGGCCTTCGCAGCTGCATTTATCTCGTTGGGAGTCGTCAACCTTGAGCGGTCAGCTCGGCGATCTTGGCCTTGACAAACGCAGCGTCCGGCGCTTCGGGGAACACCTTCAAATATTGGCGATACGCCTGTACCGCCTCTTTCTTCTTGTTCTCGAATTCGTAGATCCGCGCGATGGCCGCGTACGCTTCGCGGCGGTACGGGGACTTGGTGTCCTTGGACAAGGTCTCGTATATGGTCGCGGCCTTATCGTATTGTTTGAGCGCCATTCGGGTCTGGGCAATATGATACCAGAAGAGGTCCCGCAAGCCTTCGCCCGCCAGACTCGATGACTCAAGCTTGAGATATCGCTCCAACGCGCCTTGATACTCCTTTTTCCTCGTCAGAACATGGCCGCTGTACAGCAGCGCCATCTCTCCGGCCGGCAACGACCCGTATTCCTGCACTATCCCGTCAAATTGGGCAAGCAATTTGTCAAGCATCTCTTCGGACACCGGTTCCGCGCTGTTGATTGCCGCTTCATACTCCAGTGACGCTTGAACAAAGAGTTCGTGGCTTGCGGTCAGCCTATGGCTTCGATACGCATTGTACAGCAATCCGGCTAAGACGCACGCGATCACGGCAATTACCGCAACGCCGGCTTTCCGCGGATTACCATGGACGTACGCGATGACTTTGCTCGAAAACGTGAGGAATTCGTCGGGTTCACTGAGCAATTCCTTACGTGAGATCTTCTTTTCCGCCACAGTTTCACCTCGTCTGTTCTTGCCCAAGGGCACCGAAAGGTCCCGAGTGGAATTCACCACAATGGATAACCGATCGGAGCCGGTAAGTCAACGTCACGAGAGTGCGAAAATGGGCCGCTGCTCGAACAGGCGCTACGGCATTAAGCCGGTCTTGCGGGGAACAACCCCTTTTCTTGCCGGGACCCGTGTGGTAGTGTTCGGCGTACGGGGTGTACGCGTGCATGACCGGAACATCGACGAACAATTGCACTTCGTTTTCGATGTACGCGACCTGTTTGGGTGAACCTCGAGAGCGGTTGATCAAACCCTCATTATGAGATCGGTAATCCTTGCCTCATGAGCGTTTCTCAGTTGTCCGAAAACCTTTCCCAGCCATTTCACGACGCGGTTCGATTCCTGGCGCGGCACGCCGTGAACGGAGGAATATACGGGCTTAAGGGCTCGGCAACGGCCTTCCTTGCAGCGGCCGCGGTCCGGGACGGAGCCCGAACCATCGTGTTGATTCTCCCCGACGGAGAAGCGGCGGCATCCACGGCGCTGGATCTTCGCTTCTACTTGGGGCGGGAAGAAGTGTCCGTACACCCGCTTAGCGAAGAGGTTGTGCACTATCCTTCCTCGGATGTTCTCCCGTATTCCTTCGGCGGATTCGAGAGCGACGTATGGCTGGGCCGCATGACGGCTCTCCATCGTCTTTGTTCGGCATCTTCCCCTCGCGTCGTCGTCCTTGGGCTGGACGCGCTCGTCCGCAAGATTATTCCCAAGTCCGTCTTCCAGGCCAAGAGCTTTTCGGTGGAAGTCGGTCAGGACATCGATCGCGACTCCATGATTGCAGACCTGGCGGCCGCCGGGTACTCCCGCTCGCCCTTGGTCGAGGACGCGGGTGATTTTTCCGTTCGCGGGTTCATCATAGACGTCTACTCTCCACTTTATCCTTATCCGACACGTATCGAACAGATGGGCGACCGGGTGGAATCCATCAGGTTCTTCGATCCCGCCAACCAACGATCCCGCGAACCGCTCCGCGAGGTTCACATCTGCCCGGTCCACATGGCCCTCACGGACGAACGGTCACGAGAACCGGGACTCAAGAGACTTGTCACCGCGTGTGAGGATCGCGGAGTTGAAAAACGCGTGCGCCAAAGCCTCTTGGACGATTTCAGGCATGGAGTGCGTTTTCCGGGCGCGGACCACTATCTGCCGTACTTTGTCCCATGCCTGGAGTCGCTGTTCGACTACCTGCCGAGAGATGCCTCCATTGTCGTGCCTCACGAAGACATCCTTGCCAGAGTCTTCGAGGACTTGCTGGAAGAAATTTATCGCGGTCGTGAATCCGCGGGCGCCGAGGGCCTGCCGGTACCGGAACCGGAGGATCTGTATCTCTCTCCGGTCGAGTTCCAATTGCGAATTCGGAATTTTAGAAATGTAACGATGTCGGAATTGGAGTCCGAAAAGCCCAATACCGTCTCTTACCGTTTACAGTGCAGTTCCAACCGGGACATCCGGACCGATTTGATGAAGTCCACCGCATACGATTCGGGCATGTCGGGTCTCGTCAAACGTTTGTCGGATTGGCGAGACACGGGTAACGAAGTATTTCTGGTGAGCCACACTCAAGGGCAAGCGCATCGACTGCTCAAGCTTTTGGAGCCTTACGCGCTCGGCGTCGACTTCCGAGGTTCGCCGTTCGATCCCTCCAGCTTGGACTCCTCACCGATTCCCGGAATTCGTCTCTACATTGGTCCGCTTGCCGCAGGGTTCCGTCTGCCGGATGCTCGCACCATCGTACTGACCGAGGAGGAAATATTCGGTTCAAGAGTCAGAACCCCTCCGCGGAAGCGGGCCCGCGGGGCTCTGCTCACGTCGCTCACCGATCTGGTTGAAGGGGACGCGGTCGTTCACGAGGACTACGGGATCGGGATTTTCAGGGGTCTGACGTACAAGGAATTCGAGGGGGTACGCGGCGAGGTGATGGTCATCGAGTTTGCCGGAGGCGATCTTCTCTATCACCCTGTGGAACGGTTGCAGGTCATTCAGAAATACGTGTCGGGATCTGAAGGACCCCCGCGGATCGACCGACTCGGCGGCAAAGGATGGTTGAAAACCAAGAACAAGGTGAAGCGATCCATCCGAGAGATGGCCAAGGAGTTGCTGGAGATTTTCGCGAAACGGCAAGTCAGTGAACGAAAGCCGTACGCGCCCACGGACGAAAGTTTCGCCGCTTTCGAAGCTGCGTTCCAGTTTGAGGAGACCCCTGACCAGGCACGAGCCATCCAGGACGTCATGGAGGCCATGGACCGGGACAAACCGATGGACACGCTCGTGTGCGGGGACGTGGGGTACGGGAAGACTGAGGTGGCCCTGCGCGCTGCTTTCCGAGCCATGATGGACGGCAAGCAGGTAGCCATACTGGTTCCCACCACAGTGCTGGCACAACAACACTATGACACCATCACGCGACGGTTCCGTGGATATCCGTTCCAGGTCGATGTCCTGTCGCGTTTCCGGAGTACCGCGCGGCAGAAGGAAACCATCAGTCGCCTCAAGTCGGGCAAGTTGGACCTTGTTATCGGCACTCACAGGCTCTTGGCAAAGGATGTGGAGTTCCGTGAGCTGGGACTTCTGGTGGTCGATGAAGAGCATCGGTTCGGAGTGGCCCACAAGGAAAAGATCAAACAATACAAAGCACAGGTGGACGTCCTGACCCTGACCGCCACGCCCATTCCGCGTACGCTCAACCTGTCTCTCACGGGAATACGGGACCTTTCCCTGATTGAGACGCCGCCGACCAATCGTCGGTCGATCAGAACCCACGTGATGCGACAGTCGGACGAAGTGATCCGCGAAGCCTTACTCCGAGAACTGAACCGTGGCGGGCAGGTCTTCTATCTGCACAACAGGGTACAGACCATTGCTCGCCGCTGCGCCGCGCTCCAACAACTGGTCCCCGAGGGCAGATTCGCGATTGCCCACGGTCAGATGGCGGACACCCAGTTGGAGCGAGTCATGGTGGACTTCGTGGCCGGCCGGATCAACGTATTGGTGTGCACAAGCATCATCGAGTCCGGCCTCGATATCCCGACGGCCAACACAATGGTCATAGAGAGAGCCGATACGTTCGGTCTGGCGGACCTGTATCAGCTGCGAGGGCGTGTCGGGCGCTCAAACGTGCGCGCGTACGCGTATCTGCTCACGCCGCCGGAAACCCTGATGACTCCTGACGCGGTCAAGAGACTTGCCGTAATACAAGAGCATTCGGATCTCGGCCAAGGCTTCAGGATCGCCATGAGGGACATGGAGATTCGGGGAGCCGGAAACATACTGGGGACGTCTCAGTCGGGTCACGTGGCATTGGTGGGGTACGAAATGTACATGGATCTCCTGGAGGAGGCCATCCAAGAGATCAAAGGAGAAACGCCTCCGTCACGGATCGACCCGGAAATTCAACTCAAAATCGAAGCCCTCATACCTGAAGACTATGTCCCGGAACCCCAGCAGCGCATGAATCTGTACAAGAAGCTTTCGAGAGCTTCCGCGGACTCTGAAATCGACGAAATTCAAGATGAGATCCTCGACTTGTACGGAAAAGCCCCCCATCAGGTGAACAACCTGATCCAACTCATGCGAATACGAACGGCCATGAAGGAGATCAGGGTTCTCAGGCTCGACTACAGTGAGCCCCATCTCGTGTTGTCTTTCGATCCCGAGACCGCTCTAAGCCCGGAACTATTGGTGGCGTGGGCTCAAAGCGACGAGCGCGTACGATTGCTGCCGGGTGACAGATTGATCTACCGAATCGGAGACGCGGATACCGAGGCCAGAATAGACGGATGCTTCCAACTTCTTGATTTTATTAGACACTCGATCTCACCTGGTGAAGTTGCGACAGACGTCGGCCGCGCTTCCAGGCCGGATTCCTGGAAAGGCCGCGTCCGAGGGTTGAAAAAGAGATGACTTTTGACTAAGAGTGTAACCCTCAGGAGCGCGTTTCGGTTCTGCATGTGCAAAACCACGACTCGTCTTCCTTTGGACCGTTGGTACGCGAACGCAACGATTGTCGAGGGCGACCGAAATTCAGCCCCACGGCCGGGAGCAATGAAAACCAGTCCTTCATTCACAGAAATGACGACCTTGTCCGACACGCACGACAACAGGGGACGCGGCGGCCTGTTGATAGTGGGTTTGCTGACGTTCTTGGCATGCACGACCCTCGCGGTCACGAGTGCCCGAGCTCAAGTCTATACGGACAGAATCGTTGCCGTGGTAAACGGCGACGTGATCCTTGAATCGGACGTGGAACGTCACAAGAAACCGTTGATCCGGAGTCTGACCAACTTGAATCTGGGGGTGGTCCCACCGGGAAAGTGGCCCACTGAGCGGGATTTTCTCGATGAGTTGATCGTCCTTACTCTCCTGGAACAGGAAGCTTCCAAGAAGGGCATAAACCCCGATAAAAAGAGCGTGGACGCCTCCATCGAAATGGTACGGGATCGGAACAAGCTGACTCAAGAACAGTTCGTGCTGTTTCTGGCCGCTAACGGACTCAACTATGCAAACTTCAGAGATCTGTTCAGACGCAAGATCAAGCTGGAAGGTCTCATCGCGAGCGAGGTGACGAAAAAGGTCCCCTTCAGCGAAGAGGATGCTCAACTCTATTTCAAGACTCACGGCGCGGAGGAGGTCGAGAACCAGTACAAGGACCTCATCAAGGAGATGGCCCCACCGGAACCGCCGCAGAAGAAATTCGAGCCGAATGTGCCCACTCACGAGGAGGTTTTCCACGGAGGCACGGTGCGGCTCAGGATGCTCACCATCAACCTTCCCAAGGGCAATAACAGAGCCGCCGTTGCCAAGGCCGAGAACACGGCGAAAAGGATTTCCGAGGAGCTCATGACCGGCGCGGACTTCGGCGCTCTGGCCAAGAAATACTCCCAGGATCCGTTGAAAGACAAAGGTGGAGACCTCGGGTATATGGCATACAAAGACATGCGTCCGGAATGGCAGCGCATGGTCCGACGTATGAAAAAGGGTCAGGTACTGGGTCCGATCAAGAGCCGCGATGCGATTTTGATGTTTTACCTGGATGACGCGAAGGGGCGGAAAGTAGAGCGGGTTCCGATTCCGGAGAATATCAGAAAGAAACTCATCTCAGAGCAGAAGAAGATGTATGAGGAACAGATGGAGGCACGTCGGAAGCACCAGGAACCGTCCCCGCCTCCAAAGGAATCCCCGCCGGAACCACGCGGCGCTTCCTCGGCCCAACCTGCGGCGCCGGAGAAGAAAGATGCCTCGGACGTCCTTTCAGCGGAAGAGTTGGAAGGATACAAGAAGGTTCGCAACATGGTGCTTGCCATCGTACGGACCGAGAAGATTCAGGCTCGCATGAAGGAATGGATTGAAGACCTCAAGAAGAGTTCCATCATAGACGTGAAGCTCTAGGAACCGTCTCAAGACTCAGAGGATGCCCGACGGAAGCGTTCTCCGCCGTACGCAGCGGTTGGTGAAACGCACGAAATCACGACGCGTGACGAGAATGGCTGCGGGGTTCATCCCGCGTCCGGGTTTTATGACAGTCGCGTTGGGTTCCACCATTCTTGCGGCATGCGTCGAGCCTAGGGAGAGGCTCCCTGTAGGGAGGCGGGGACCCTTCTGTTGGCCCGTTGACGGCTTTCATGCTCCGGGAACCGCATTCCGTAACGCAGTTGCCGTGCCCGAGCCGAACGCGGGGACGGCATGAACCAACCGGAACGCATGTCCTCTCCCACCAACAGGATTAAGTTTCGGCGAGAGCAGAGCGCCTCTTGCTTTTCGCTCAATCTCTCTGTACACAGGATTCTCTGCCGGCACAGTCCGATTCCGATACCCTTCGCGTGTTCAACGGCATGATCGTCATGCCGCCGCCTGACAACGGTGGGTTTTCAGGCAGGCTCCTCATCGGGAAGCCGGAAAACTCGGAAGGGCGGAACGGCAGGCGACATGGGTTCTATTTCGAGTCGGTACCAAGTCCCGGCCTAGGACACTCGTTCCGGCCGGCAAAGGTCCTCACAGAAGGCGACCATGCTCCTTAATTTCTTTGCATCCAGGGTCTCAAAAGACCTCGCGATCGACTTGGGAACCGCCAATACATTGGTCTTCGCCCGCGGTAAGGGTATCGTCCTTAACGAGCCTTCGGTAGTGGCCATTCGAAAGAAGGACCGCCGGAGTTCGGAGGTTTGGATCGGTCAGGACGCGAAGAAGATGATCGGCCGCGTTCCGGGGTCCATCGAGGTTTTTCGTCCCCTGCGGGAAGGCGTCATTGCCAACTTTGAGATGGCCGGCCTGATGCTGAAATTCTTCATTCAGAAGGTCCATAATCGCAAGGCCTTTGTCAGGCCGCGTGTGATTATATCCGTTCCTTCGGGAGTCACTCCGGTGGAACGACGAGCTGTTCGCGACTCGACCTTGTATGCCGGGGCGCAGGAGGTCTACCTCGTGGAGGAAGCCATGGCGGCCGCCATGGGCGCCGGACTTCCGGTCACGGAGCCCATGAGCAACATGATTGTGGATATCGGCGGCGGCACAACGGAGGTGGCCATAATCTCCCTCACCGGCGTGGTTTACAGCAACTCCAGTAAAATAGCCGGCGATACCCTGGACATGGACATTCTCAATTTTATACGCAAGAACTACAGTATCCTCATCGGTCTCTCCACCGCGGAACAGATAAAATTGATGGTGGGCCGGGCCTATCTTGACGATGAGGTGGAAGAAGTCGACATCAAGGGCCGAGATCTCATGGACGGTATCCCGAAAACCATCACGATCAACTCCAACGACATAACGCTTGCCATCATGGATTCCGTGAACTCGATCGTGGACAGCGTGAAATCCGCGTTGGAAGGGTGTCCGCCCGAACTGGCCGCGGACATCATCGACACCGGGATTGTCCTGACCGGCGGAGGCGCGTTGCTCAAAAATCTGGACATCCGAATCCGCCGCGAGATCGGGGTTCCGGTCATCGTGCCCGAAGACCCCCTCACTACCGTCGCCCGCGGAGCCGGAATGATGCTCGAGGACATCGATCTCCTGCGAGAGATTGCCGGCACGTGATCGGTGACGGGCCATGCGGAAACCTGGTGCCGGGCCGACGCGCCCGGCGGGGGCCGTCTCGAGACACGGGAACCAAGACGACCGACCCGAACCATTTGGCACATCGTCAAAGGCGAAGTGGGAAGAGAGGAAATCAGGAAAACAGACCCGAACCGATCGCCACCGCGGCTGCGAGCCCGGCGATGAAGAGGGCCGTGTCGTGTCGCGATTCCGTTCCGAGGAGGAAGTCCGCGGCACCGAGCAGGGGAACGACGTAGAATCCGAATCCCAAAGATTTGGTTACGGTCGATGGGAGGTCCTGAACCACCCGCCCCAGAAGGAACGTGAAGCCTTCAATGGTCACTACCAGCACAACGAAGGCAGACACAAACCCCAAGACCAAACCGGCCATGAGGTGTACGGCTACGACGCGATCGCCTCCACCCACCTGAGCCGTTTCTGCACGTTTGGCTATCTTTCCGAGTCCCACCCTGAGTAATCCATCCACGCGCCTGCCTACGAAGCACAAGGGGAACAGGAACAAGAATGACAGGAATACCACCGACGTGAGCCCGATCTGTGCACCGGATCCCACGCCGGCCGATACGGCCGCGGTGGCGATCGACGCGAGCGTCGAGTCGGGGGCTATGAAGCCCCCCACGGGAGGAGTCCTGAGCCAAAGAAATTCATACAACAGTCCAGCGGCCACGCCGGCTGCGAAATCTCCCACGATCCAGCCCACCAGGGGAGCCGACACGATGGGTCGGGAAACCATGAATTGACACAACTGAAACCGGTCAAGCCACAGTAAACTTCCCGCAATGCCTGCAAGCAAAGTCTCATGGCTCATGGGGGTACCCGCAGAAGAAGTTCGTCAACACGCCGGAGGCCGCCGCTCACACGTCAACAACGTCCATGGGGGCTTCGTAAGGAACCGCCTGTATACTGACCCGTACCCCTTCCTTCAGCATATTCCGGAGCGCGGTCAGGTTTTCTCCTCCCAACGACACCGTCCGACTGAGGCACACACTCACCTCGCTGCTGACGGTATTACCGAGGTTGAGCCGACTGAACCGCACGCCCGCGCGTCGTAATCTGAGGGCGTCGACCGGGTTGTCCACAATGATCATCCTTCGGATGTCCGTGTTGCCCTGCCGCTGCAGAAAGGAAGCAATTCCTTCAACACTGTCGATTACCAGACTGATGGTGTAAGGGATGGCGGACTGCATGATCATTTTCTGAAGCTGATCCTCCGCCAGCGAGTCATTGGCGATTATGAGTTCCTGAGCGCGTGTACAGGGCAGCCACCCTTCCAGGATCTGGCCGTGAATCAAACGCTCGTCCACTCTCACCAATACTATGGGCATCGTGGTGTCCCGGCAGTGGGGAAAGAGAGATCTCTAGGAATCGTCATCACCCGAATCTCTCTTCGACAGCCTGTGCCTTAGAACTTCCTCTGCTCGATAGATATTCTCTTTGCCGGCCTCGGAAGCAAGCTTCGCCAGGGCCGGCAAGTCGTGGTCGCCCCGCGCGTTGATGGCCTTGATCATCATTGGGAGATTCAAACCGGTCACCACCTCAACTTTTCCTTGCTCAAGAAACGAAAGGGAAAGGTTAGTCGGGGTTCCACCGAACAAATCCGTAAGAATGAGAACTCCATCCCCCCTGCTCACCCGCTTGATGGCTTGAGCCACCATTTCTCTCACGGAATCCGGCGAATCCGCGGGATCGATGGACAAGGCAAGGACCGCCTCGTCCGAGTTCAGACCGATCAGTTTTCCGGTCTTGATGAACTGCAGACCCAGGTCTCCGTGAGTCAATATGAGAATTCCTATCATGGTCCAAGCTTCCTGATCTTGCCCTGCAAGAGGGTGCATATCAACAACCGTCGGCTCCCGACGTGCCGCATCGTCGGGTCCGTCCTTGCGCGTCCCATGACACTCGGACAATCAGCCCGACAACTCTCGGTGTCTTACTTCCACTGAGGCATGAGGGTTTTGCATGAGCAGTCGCGATATGTGTTCGGCTACGACCACCGATCGGTGACGCCCTCCGGTACACCCTATGGAAATAGTAAGGTACTGTTTTCCCTCTCGCATGTAAAGCGGTAAAAGGAATGCCAACATTTCTTCCAGTCGAGCAACGAAATCCTTTGCCGTCTCATTTGATAAGACCCATTCCGAAACCTCCGCGTCCCGTCCGTCCTTGCTCTTGAGTTTCTCCACAAAGTACGGGTTCGGCAGAAAACGCACGTCGAAGACAATGTCGGATTCCATGGGAAGCCCTTTGCCGTACCCGAAGGAGTTGATCACGATCTTCAGCACATCGCTTCGGAAATTGGCAAAGATCTTCCTCACCTCCTCTTTGAGCTGGTGGACGGTCAAGTTGGAGGTATCGATAATCCAGTGCGCCCTGTCCCTGATCTCGCGCAGGTCTTCCCTCTCTCGTGTGATTCCGTCCAGCAGGTTGCCCGTCAGGGCCAACGGATGCTGTCGACGAGTCTCGCTGTAGCGCCTGACCAGAACCTCCTCCCGTGCTTCGAGAAAGAGGATCTCCAGAGGCGCGCCCCGAGATTCAAGTGAGTCCAGTATCGAGGAGTAACGCGGGAAAAACTTCCGCTGTCTCAGGTCTATCACCAGCGCGAGCCTCTTCAGCTCAGTTCCCCCGGAATCGGTCAATTCCAGGAGCTTGGGCAGCAGGTCCACCGGCAGATTATCCACACAGAAAAACCCGATGTCTTCAAGCGTGTGAGCGGCGGTCGATTTTCCCGATCCTGAAAGTCCCGTTACGATGACGATTTTTCTATGAGTCAAGGTGCCACCGTTCCACTGTCTCGGAAGAGCCTGGCCAGCAATTCCACCAGGAGACCGGGATCCGTGCCGAGCGGCACGGGAACCCTCACGACTCTCACATGCCGGCCCAACAGTTCCGCTGTGTATTCTTCCGGTGCCGTGCGGCCGGCATCCCTTGCCGGATCGTATTCGTCGAGGTCCACAATGAAATCAATGCGAGACGATGGGAGGGTTCCATCGCGAAATAGGGACCGGGCCCGATATATTCCCAGACCGCGGACCTCTATCCGGACCTCTTCTTCGACAGGCCTTCCCGTTGGTTTGCCGTCCGGTCCCCGAACCACTTCAACCAGATCGTCGGCAACAAGATAGTGGCCTCTTCCGAGCAGATTGAGGGCGGTCATTGACTTGCCCGCTCCGGAGGGACCTCTGAGGAGAATTCCCACGCCTTCAACTGAGACGAGGACTCCCTGAATTCTCACCGGCTTCATGTTTCACTTTCATACCACGGGATTATTGTGGGATCAATCGAAGTCCCGGTACGAGTGTAAGGGTATCACAAAATGGTTGACACCGGGGCATATATGCTTTAATACAGATATCTCTATTTTACGTTGATTACTCGGGAGGTCCAATGTATACAAACACCGTCCTCGTTACACTTATCGCCATTTGTGCCCCGGTACTCCTGACCGTAGGTTCCGTCGCGGCCGATCAAACCGATCCCGTAGCCCAGGCCAACATATTTCTGTACCCCAAGCCGTACAAAGTCGCGGATATGACTCTCAAGTCCCCGTCCGGACAGACCGTCTCTCTGAGCGGGTACCGGGGGAGAGTCGTGCTCCTGCACTTCTGGTCCATCAACTGCCCTGCCTGCCGCCTCGAGGAACCTTTGCTCCAGGAATTGAAACGATCCTTGGGCCATACGGGCCTGGAAATACTGGCGGTCAACCTTGTGGACCCGCCCGTGCAGGTCGCGAATCACGCGTTCGCCCACAATACTCCGTTTCCCGTGCTTTTTGACGGAGGCGGCGGCTTCGACCTGAAGGTGGTCAACATGGCAGGGAAAAAGACCGCTTTCGTGGTGAATCCCGATCAAGAAGCTATCCTCGAAGTGCCCGGATTTCCGACCACCTATATCGTGGACGCCACGGGCAATGCCGTGGGGTACAGCGTCGGGCCGGCACGGTGGAACAACGGAGCCGTCGTGGCGCTCCTCAGGAATCTCGTCCGACAAGGAGGCGCCTATGGGCCGAGAGCTCAGATGCCGGGGCATCAGGGACCGTCTGCGGTGAGATAGGCTCACGGAGAGACCATGGAGAGGGATATGTGGGCACGGCAACGGTTGGCCGGCCGGGAGGCCCTCGTGCATTGAGCCACGGTTGATTGATCACGGATTCGCGGATGAGAGGACCACGCCGGTGTCTTTTCCCTGAGCGACTGAATGCCGACGTCCCATATGGTTTTCCCTTGACAATCGCCTCCGGCATTGTTAGTTGTTGAAAGTGTATATAGGCGCGTAGCTCAGGGGGAGAGCATCACCTTGACGCGGTGAGGGTCTGGGGTTCAAATCCCCACGCGCCTACCAGTTTTCGTGCTATGGGAAATTCTTCCCGGAAGCCGGCCGAGGGTAAGGAGGAGATGCAATTCAATGATAGCCACCGGGTCTCAGACCCCTTCAATGCGTATTGATACGAATTCGATAGTATGAAGCCCTCCGTAGAGATTGAAATCCAAGGGAAAACCAAATCATATCCTGCCGGCATTACCCCCGGTGAAATTCTCAAGGAATTCCTGACAGACCGGAACCGGGACATTCTCGCAGCAGATCTCAACGGCAAACCCATAGACCTTTCGGCAGCCATAACGGAATCCGGGACGCTGGATTTTATCGGCGTCTCTTCGCCGAGGGGGCTGGAAATTCTACGACACTCCACCGCCCATGTGATGGCCCAGGCCGTGAAGGAGCTCTTTCCGACGGCTCAGGTTACGATCGGACCGGCCATCGAGGAAGGTTTCTACTACGATTTCGACACGTCTCGTCCCTTCACTCCCGAGGATCTGGAGAAAATCGAAAGCCGGATGAACGAAATCGTCAAGAGTCGGCTCGCGTTTAGAAGAATTGAGTTGCCGAAGGATGAGGCGATCCGCTTTTTCGAGGAAAAGGGCGAGAAGTACAAAGTGGAGTTGATTTCCGGTGTGGATCAATCCGATGTGAGTCTCTACACTCAGGGCGAATTCACGGATTTCTGCAGAGGTCCCCACATACCCGACTCAGGATTCATCAAGGCCTTTAAACTCACCAAGGTTGCGGGCGCCTACTGGCGGGGAGACGAACGCAATCCCATGTTGCAGCGGATATACGGTACTGCGTTCCCTACGAAGAAAGACCTGAAGAAGCATCTCGACCTGATCGAGGAGGCAAAGAAGAGAGATCACCGAAAACTGGGCAGGGAGTTGGATCTGTTCTCCATAGTGGACGACGCCGGTCCCGGTCTTGTGATATGGCACCCCAAGGGGGCCATGCTCCGTTATCTGGTCGAGGAATTCGAGCGGACCGAGCACCTGCGGCGAGGCTATCAGATGGCGATCGGGCCCCAATTACTGAAGCGGGAGTTGTGGGAGAAATCGGGACATTTCGACAATTATCGAGAGAACATGTACTTCACGCGGGTGGATGATGTGGATTATGGAGTCAAGCCAATGAACTGCCTGGCTCACATGCTCATCTACAAGTCCAAGGTGAGGTCGTACCGAGAACTGCCCCTCAGGTATTTCGAGCTGGGGATTGTGCACCGTCACGAGAGGAGCGGCGTGCTTCACGGGCTGACCCGGGTGAGACAGTTCACTCAGGACGACGCGCACATACTCTGTACGCCGGAACAGCTCAATGATGAAATCTTGGGCATCATTGCATTCGTCAAGCACGTCATGGGCATTTTCGGGTTCGAGTACTCCATTGAGCTCAGTACGCGGCCGGAGAAATCCATTGGCACCGATGAGGATTGGGAACGTGCCACGCACGCGTTGGGAAACGCTCTGAATGAACAGAAGGCCGTGTACGAGATTAACGAGGGGGACGGCGCCTTTTACGGCCCCAAGATCGACATAAAGCTCAAGGACGCTTTGTCCCGTTCGTGGCAGTGTGCCACGATCCAGTGTGACTTCACGTTGCCCGAACGATTCGGACTGACCTACGTGGATTCCGACGGAGAGAGAAAGCGTCCGGTGATGATCCATCGGGTTATCTTGGGATCAATCGAGCGGTTTCTGGGTGTTCTCATCGAGCACTATGCCGGAGCATTTCCCCTCTGGCTGTCTCCGGTTCAGGCCGTCATCATGACGATCACGGATCGACAGGATTCTTACGCCGAGGAGGTGGCGGGCGTCCTTGGCGGTGAAGGGGTGCGGCTCGAGACCGACCTCCGAAATGAGAAGATCGGATTCAAGATTCGGGAGGCTCGATCTCAAAAGATTCCCTACCTGATCATTCTCGGAGATCGAGAAGTGGAGAATCGCACCTTGGCTGTTCGCAAGCGAGGAGAGGACGGGACGAGAGAAGTTACGATTGAGGAGTTTCTGTCTCAGTTCCGGGATGAAGTTACCAAACGTTCATGACAGATCGGGCTCATGCGACCATGAGTCCAAGCTTCAAGGGGGCTTTTTTCATGAGAGGAAGACCAAGAGGTCCCGTGACTGCGGAACCCAAGGTCAGGGTGAACCAGAGGATTCGGGCGGCAAAGGCGCGTGTGATCGCGCCCGACGGCGAACAACTGGGGATTTTGGACGTTTCTGAAGCTCTGAGGAGAGCTCAAGAGCACGGCCTCGATCTCGTTGAAGTTGCTCCGAACAGCGATCCGCCGGTCTGCAAGATCATGGACTACGGGAAGTTCAGGTACGAGGAGAGCAAGAAAGAACACGAGCGCAAGAAGAAGCAGGCCACCGTTGTCCTGAAGGAGGTCAAGCTCAGACCCAAGACGGAGGATCACGATCTGGAGTACAAGGTAAAGAGGCTCAAGCGCTTTATCAGCGACAATTGCAAAGTGAAGGTCACGGTCATGTTTCGTGGTCGTGAGATCACGCATCCCGACCAGGCGCGCAAACTGCTGGACAAGGTCCTGGATCTGGTGGCCGACGAGGCACAAGTAGAGCAGCCACCGAAGTTCGAGGGGAGAAGCATGACCATGATTCTTTCCCCGACGCCTACGAGCCAGTAACGTCGGTACACAAAGAAGATTTGGGCGGGGCTTTATCATCGGGACTTTATCCGGGGTCGAAATGTGCCGGGCCGGCTTTCCCGTGTTCCGCGGGATTTCCTTACCCCGAACCTTCGACGGGAACGCCGGCGAGCGTTTGATGGAATACGCGACCGCATATGTCTGAAAGTCCTTTCCCTTCTCGTTCCCCGGCTCTGCCCGGTCTTTTGCCCGGAACCCGGGTGGACTTTCATGGTCGGTTGTGATCCGCGAATAATGCGGGTGAGTGAAATCGACTACTGAGTGCGTCGACAGTGAGCGAGATGACGATCAGTGAGAAAAGAAGATTTACTCGTGCACCGTTTCAGACGGAAGTTCGCGTCATAAGCGACGATCGTATAGTGGTCTCACATCATCTTCAGAACGTCAGCTTGGGCGGCGCCTACGTCCTCGTTGACAACCCCCTTCCTCAGGGAATGCCGTGCATTCTGAACATCGATCTCATAGGTCCGCGGAGCCTCCTCCGCGTCGAGATCGAGGGCGAAGTAATTCGCGTCGAAGAAAAAGGGATGGCCGTGAAGTTCACCCGAATTGATGTAGACAGTTTGGTGCACCTGAGACATTTCATCAGAATTCACGCTCAGGATCCCGATGCCGTCGACTACGAATTTGAAAGCAACTTCTTGGACAAAGAAGACGCCCCCTGATTTCTTGCGGCGGTGACGCATTCGCCGGGCTCGCGATGTCTCGATGCAGGCACGGTTGCAAAGGACCGCACGTGTCAACGGGGAGGTGTTGACCGTAGGGGCGCACATTCTTTTCACCACGCCGGCTTGGACATCGCGCCGGTGTTACTCGTTTCAGGGCGTATATGTATCGGTCGCATCGCCACACGGCTTCGTCGCGTCATAACCGGTGGAACGCGACCGCGGAGTCAATCGTTTTGGAGACCGGTTCCTTGGAATACCACGAGCACAATCCCATCACATTGGAAGTCTTCGGAAACCTGTTTTCGTCCATTGCGGAAGAGATGGGAACCGCCCTGTGTCGAGCGGCCCTGAGCCCCAATATCAAAGAGAGAAGAGACTTTTCGTGTGTGGTCTGTGACGAGAAGGGCGAACTGATCGCTCAGGCAGCCCATATTCCCGTCCATCTGGGGAGCGCGCCGCTTTCGGTTCAGGAAGCTCTTTCCGCGGTCGTGATGAAGCCCGGAGACATCGTTCTGCTCAACGATCCATTCAAAGGCGGAACCCACTTACCCGACTTAACCATGGTGTCGCCGGTTTTCCTGGATCCCTCCGATACGAGTGCCGCGTTTTTCATCGCGAACCGCGCCCATCATGCGGATGTCGGGGGGATTGCCGCGGGTTCAATGCCCGTCTCAGACGAGATCTATCAGGAAGGACTCATTATTCCTCCGTTACGCCTCGTAAAGGAGGGAGAAATGGACCGCGACATTCTGGCACTGATCCTCCGCAACGTGAGGACGCCGCTCGAGCGGGAAGGCGACATACAGGCTCAAGTCGCGTCCCTGCATATCGGGATAAAGCGGCTCATCGAAACCACCCGCCGGTATGACGCGGACATGATGCGCATGTACGCCGCCGCGCTCAAAGATCGCTCGGAGAAGATGCTCAGATCGGTGCTCGCGGCCATTCCCGACGGAGATTACGTGGGGGAAGACTATCTCGACGACGACGGTTTCCGCGATGAGCCCATACCGATCCGAGTCGTCCTGAGAATAAGGGGCGATGCCGCGGAGGCGGACTTTTCAGGGAGCGCTCCCCAGGTGAAGGGCAACCTTAACGCGGTGAAGGCGATAACCGTCTCCGCGGTGCTCTACGTCTTCAGGTTGCTCGTTCCGGAAGACATCCCGGCCAACTCCGGGACCTTGCGCCCCCTGAACATCATCGTGCCTGAAGGCTCGATCCTGAACGCGGTTCCGCCTGCCGCCGTAGCCGGAGGCAATGTGGAGACGTCCCAGAGGGTCGTGGATGTGCTTCTCGCTGCGTTGGCACAGGCAATTCCCTGGAAAATTCCGGCCGCGTCGCAGGGAACCATGAATAACCTTACCATAGGAGCCGCACACCCGGACCCGTCCCTCTCATTCGCGTACTACGAAACCGTCGGCGGCGGAGCAGGCGCAGGACCTTCGGGTGCGGGTGCGTCGGGCATTCATTCCCATATGACCAACACAATGAACACTCCTGTTGAAGCCCTGGAGGCATCTTATCCCCTGCTCGTCGAAAAGTTCCGCCTCCGAAGAGACTCCGGCGGTCGCGGCAAGCACGCGGGAGGAGAAGGCATTTGCAGAGATATACGAATCCTCCGGCCTGCAAGAGTGGCAATGATAACCGAGCGGCGCAAGATTCCCCCATACGGATTGGCCGGCGGGTCCCCGGGCAAGACGGGAAAAAACGTGGTGATCAGAGCCGACGGCTCCCGAGTGGAACTCCCCTCGAAAGTCTCGTTTCACGCCGAACCCGGGGACGTGGTTTCCATGTGCACTCCCGGCGGCGGGGGCTGGGGAAGCGAATCGGACCATGAGTCCTGACTTCCGTGCGCCCGAGCCAGGAGGAGAAATGCGGGTGCGGGACCTCGGCCGCTTGAGTCGTTTGCTTTGCAGGGAGCAGTCCACGAAATGAATAGTCATCGGTTCCTCGAATGTTCGTCTCGGGAAGTCCGTCCCGGCATCCCGGCCCTCCTTGGTTGCCCTCTCGACCTTACCTGTACCTATCGTGCGGGAACCGGGGATGCCCCCCGTCGGATCCGCATCTCATCTGAATCCATCGAGACGTACTCTCCTCTTCTGGACCGGGATCTCGAGGATTATTCAATCCCGGACTTGGGCGACGTCCTCGTCGCGGAGAAACCTCTGAACCAGGCGCTGGATCTTATCGAAACACATGTGGCGGAGATCGCTCGTCAGGGAGGAATTCCCCTGTGCCTCGGAGGAGAGCACACCGTCACCCTTCCCATCGTCAAGGCGTTGATGAACCTCCATGGCGACTTCATGGTGTTACACCTGGACGCGCATGCAGATCTCAGGACTTCGTACGAAGGAAGCAGCGTCAACCATGCGACGGTCATACGGCATGTGGCAGGTTTGGTCGGTCCGGACCGGCTCATACAACTGGGGATCCGTTCGGGAACCAGGGAAGAGTTTTCATGGATGCGACGGAACGGCACACCGATGCAATGGGAACCGGGCGATGAAGACATCCTCATTCAGCGTATCGGCGGGTTGCCCGTGTATCTGACGCTGGACCTGGATATTCTCGATCCGGCGTGTTTTCCGGCCACGGGGAATCCTGAAGCGGGCGGATGGTTTTACCGTGACGTGGAACGCTTCATCCGCGCCCTGGAGTCCGTAACCGTGATTGGAGCAGACGTGGTGGAACTGAACCCCAGCCTGGATCAAAACGAGGTCGGAGCAATCACCGCGGCGAAAATCGTTCGGGAGATCCTCTTATCGTTCTGCCGTCCCCGATAGAAATCACACAAAGACCATAATGGATTCGTACTTGAAGTTGACACACAAGAATTCGACTGATAGGGATAAAATTATGCAGCAAACCCCGAGAGCATTTCCATGAAGGCGTCCCACGGTCGAATCGGCAGCCGTATCATTTTGGTTTTTCTGGTCTTATATCTTACGACAGGTGCGTTGACCGTAGAGGCGATCGGCCAATCACCCGTCAGACGAGTCCCTCAAGGGGGGTGTCCGGACCTGATCGATTTGATCAAGGAGCTCAAGCCCACGGTAGTCAATATCTCCATCGAACGACACATCCTCCAACACAGCTCCACGAGAGTTGTGCCGCTCTTCAGGACTCGTCCGGACCGATTAGATCACGGGGACGAGGGCCGTGAAAGGTTCCAGAACGACAGCTTGGGCAGCGGTTTCTTCTGCGATTCGGACGGCCATGTGGTCACCAATGCGCACGTAGTCGAGGGTGCCGCCAAGATACTCGTGACGCTCTCCTCCGGGAAGGTGATTCCGGCAAGAGTTGTCGCGGTTCACCCGGATGTGGATCTGGCCCTCCTGAAGATCAAGCCTCCGTACCCGTTGAAGAGGGTCGATCTGGGTGATTCCTCAAAGGTCCAAGTGGGTGAATGGGTCCTCGCAATGGGAAACCCCTTTGGGCTTGGGCGATCGGTGACGGTGGGCATCGTGAGCGGAAAAGGGCGATTCCTGGGGTTGGGCAGCCACGACAACTTCATTCAGACGGACGCGTCCATTAACCCGGGGAATTCGGGAGGCCCGCTTTTCAACATGGCAGGTGAGGTTGTCGGGGTTAACACAGCGATCATAGCGGCCGGGCGGGGAATCGGATTCTCAATACCCTCGAATTATATCAAGGAACTCACCGCCATAGCGCATCGGACCGCGCCGCCGTCTCGCGGCTGGTTGGGCATCTACGTGGACGACCTGAGCGCCGAGCAGGCTCAAACCCTCGGAGCGGGTCCTGTGCGCGGAACGGTGGTGGACGAGGTTCTTCAGTCCACTCCGGCATTCCTATCAGGCATCCGGAAGGGGGATCTCATTCTGAACGCCAACGGGGAGCAAATCAGAAGCGGGCGTCACCTTTCGCGCATTGTTGCGGGGACCAGACCCGGCGATCTACTGCGCCTCATGGTCCTGCGAGGGGGCAAGACGCACAGCATCGACGTGAAGATCGGAAAATCTCCCGAGTAAGGCTTGACGGCTTGTTCGAGTCACGATGGACGCGGTCGGCGAGGGGACATTCCCGCGCGATTCCGTTCGTCCCGCCACTCCCTCCTTGACATCCATTCCCACAGTGTCTTATCATTAATCCTTGTTGAGAGGCGGCTTAGCCAAGTGGTAAGGCGACGGTCTGCAAAACCGTTATACGGCGGTTCAAATCCGCCAGCCGCCTCCACAAGCGGACATGAAACGGGTCGACCCCTTCGGGGCGTCGGCCCTTGTTGGTTTCGGCGCACGACGAGCGTCGAGTCCTTTCCGCCGAGGCGTCGCGACGCGGTTGTCGAGGAGACGGAGGCTTGGGGGAGGGGCGTACGACCGGCCGCGGGGTGCGGTCACAAAGGCGGGACTGCAACTCATGAATCGCCGGCGGCTAGATGTCTATTGTGGGGCCGACCGCGTTCTGGTATGCGCAGAAGATCTTTCCCCGATGTTCGAGGAACTCCCCAAGGCACGACCGGGCGCAATCCAGAGCAAGATCGGCGCGGTTGTTGGTTTCGGACATGTGGGCAAGTATCACGGCTTGGAGCTCGTCCGACACCACGCGCTGAAGCAGTTGAGCGCTCTCCGGATTGGACAGGTGGCCCAACCGACTCCTGACGCGCTGCTTGAGTTCCCATGGATAGGGGCCGTCACGCAACATCTTGGGATCGTGATTACTTTCCAAAACCACAAGTTGAAGACCCGTCAGAAGGCTCGTCACCAAACCTGTTGCAGTGCCCAGATCCGTTGCGATGCCGATCTTCGCGGTACCGCAGGAGATCCGAAATCCCACGGGATCCGCGCAGTCATGGGGCACGGAAAACGGGTGAATGCGGAATCCACCGATCTCGAAAATCTTTCCGGTTTCAAATATCTCCACTCGGTGGACCTCTCCGAGGGTTTGCTCAACCGCGTTCCACGTCTTCAGATTCGCGTACACCGGGAGCTTGAATTTCCTGGACAGTACGCCGACCCCCTTGACGTGATCGGAGTGCTCGTGTGACACGACAATCCCCTTGAGCGATCCGGGGTCCGCACCCGCCTGTTCCAGTCTCGTGCATATCTGTTTGCAGGAAAGCCCGGCATCCACGAGAATGGCCGAACCATTGGACCGGACCAGGAACGAATTGCCCGAACTGCCGCTGGCAAGGGGAGTGAGTTGCATTTCCATCACCCGTCAGTGAACTCATTTGGGCCGGGACAGTATCGTCACGGTTCCGACGTGTCAAGAGAATTCCGCGTGAACGGGGACGATCTCCCACCGTGCCCGGACGCCGATCCTCCGTCCTCGTGGAGTTTCACCCAAATCCCAGCATTTTGGCGACGGCAAGTGCGCCGAGGACCACGCATACGATCCAAGCCTGAACCAGCGGGCCCGTTTTCGACGGCGGTTCGGACAAGATCTCCACCGCACCGTCGGTAATCTTATCCTTTGGGACGAGTTCCAAAATTCGTCCGACCAATTCGGAAAACGGCTGAATCGTATTGGTGATGAGAACAGGGCGGCCATGATCGCCCAGGAGAATTATGAAGAGCTTATTTCCGGACCGAACCGCGTCCAATGACTGAACTTCCGACCATTCCAACCGAACGGACCTTAAGAATTTCGAGATGGTAATGCCTTGTCGATCGAGAACAATTTTTCTTGCCAAGATCTCTACTCCCAGGTAAAAGAACGGCGCGAGGAGCAAGAGGAGCAAGAATCCCCGTTTCTCAAGTCCCTCAAGGTACGGCAAGAGTACGCCGAAGACCATGGCAAGTACTACGGGCGGGACGAGTCGGGAGTCTACCCGGTACCCGGAATATTCCATCTCTCTGTTCCTTCCTGACTATTGCTTCACTTGTGACAACGCAAGGTATATGATATCATTAATAACTTATATGACAGAGTCTTTTTCGGAAACTCCAGAAACTCAACACGGGGAGGTTCTCCCATGTCGATAATGAGGCACGCTCGATTCACCGCTTTAACCCTTGTTCTCGTGGGATTCGCACTGCTGGCCGGTCCGTTCTTGGGCAACTGCGTTTGGGCCAAGTCCCCCGACTACAAGCAATTACGCCTTTTCCGCGACGTGATGGGCATTGTTCAGAAGAACTATGTCAAAGATGTATCCGACAAAGAATTGATCCAAGGCGCCATCAACGGCATGCTTCAATCTTTGGACCCTCATTCGTCGTTTCTCACCGAAGATCTGTTCAAGGAACTTCAAGACGAGACAAAAGGAGAGTTCGGGGGACTCGGGATAGAGATAACTCTCGATAACGGGGTCCTCACCATCGTCTCGCCCATAGAGGATACCCCCGCCGACAAGATCGGTCTCAAACCCGGCGACAAGATCGTCAAGATAGACGGGGAATCCACCAAGAACATCACACTTCTTCAAGCAGTGAAGAAGATGAGGGGCCCCAAAGGCACCACCGTGACCATCACCATAATGCGTGAGGGATTTCGTAAGTTTAAGGACATTACGATTACCCGGGACATTATTCACGTGAAATCGATCAAGAAGCAGCCGCTCGAGGCGGGCTTTCCCTACGTGAAAATAGTAAACTTTCAGGAAAGTACCGATACCGACCTCAAAGCCGCCATCGAGCAGGAGTCACGGGAACAGCCCATTAAAGGGATGATCCTGGATCTGCGCAACAATCCCGGCGGCCTTCTGGATCAAGCCGTGAAGGTTGCGAATCTCTTCATCGACAAGGGCTTGATCGTCTACACGGATGGTAGGGTGAAGGACCAGCGCATGGAGTTCCGCGCAACCACTTCCGGGAAGCACTACGACTTCAAGACGGCCGTACTCATTAACGGAGGCAGTGCGAGCGCGTCGGAAATCGTTGCCGGGGCACTGCAGGATAACGACCGCGCCGCGATCTTCGGTACTAAATCGTTCGGTAAGGCATCCGTACAGACGATTATCCCCCTGGACAACGGATCGGGGCTCAGACTCACCACGGCGTACTACTACACGCCCAAGGGCAGGCACATTCAGGAAAAGGGGATACAACCCGACGTTGATATGAAGAAAGAGGTGGAGAAGCAGGAGGAACAAGAAGAACTGGAAGAGGAAAAGAAGAACAAGGACGACAAGAAAGAGAAGAAGAGCAGATTGCGTCCGGAAAGCAAAGAAGACTTGAAGAAGGATCCGGTCGTACGTGCGGCCTTGGAATGGCTCACGTCCGATAAGTCCGTGACCGAGTTCAAAGAGGAACAGAAAAAGAAGACGGTGGTCCCCGAAACCGCGTTTCACGACGCAGCCGAGAACTGATGTCCCGTGTGCACGCCTCAACGCCCGTCCTCGACTCTCCGCGACTATGGCGGAGAGCGAGATGCGGACTGAGGCGCCGTCCTTGAATCCTCCGCGTCGGCCCCTCGGCATACCGGGCTCGGTCCGGACTGCGGGGTCCGCCTGAGAGACCATGACCTGAGGATTACGGGGGCATTGGGTGCGCGCAGCACCCTCTGGTGATTAAGGCCCCCTGATGCAAGCCGGGCGCGTCGTGAGAACGACCCGCAAGGGTATACGATTCTCGCTAGACGAATCTGGTCTTGATTGCGTGAATATACTCCTGGAGACCTCCCGGAGTCTCCGATTCGATTTGGAGCCGTGCCGCCTCCAAACGGGCGCGTACGCCGGGCAGGCGAAAATCGTCCATTCCTCTGATGGCCCCGCCGCGCCTGCCAAGCTGAAAGAGGAGCCTGTCATCGTCGGACAGACTCAAGTAGTCGTCGATGACGGCGAGCATCCGCTCCTTGTCTTCGGGAAGCTTTCCTTCGACTTCTTCCAACAGATTGAGGATGTGATCGCTCACCAGCGTTGTGGTGACGCCGGAAATATTCTCGACAATGGTCCGTATTTCACGCACCATCTCATCTTCGGAGGGGGGCTCGAACCTCCCCTCTTGCACCATGTCGACCAAATCCGAACGACGACGGACGTAGAGTGACCGAAACCTCACGTAGTCCGGGTTTATGGCGCTGACCACTCGTGCCGATTCCAGCGCATGTTCGCGGGACAGTTCAACCCCGCCGATTCCGGGCATGATATACAGGCAAAGCGAAACTCCCGCTTGCACCACCTTTCTCCCCCCGTCAATGAGGTCTTGCGCGGTCGAGCCCTTGTTGATCATTTTGAGTACGCGATCGGATCCGGATTCCATGCCTACGTGCAACCGCGTGAGTCCGGCCGCTTTCAAAGCCGTGTAGTCTTCAACCGATTTTCCCTTCAGAGTCCGGGCTCGTGCGTAAGAGGTTATCCGTTCAACGCGGGGAAACGTCTTTCTAATGTGGTTCAGTACCTGGAGCAGCGACTCCGTGGACAGCATGAGCGAATTCGCATCCTGAAGAAATACCGTGTCGCCTCCGGAAGCAAGCCACAGCGCCACGGAACGAAACGCATCGGGGAGGCCGGCATCGTGAACCACTTGCGTCAGGACGCGTTGAGTGAGGTCTCCTCCATCGCCGATCTGCCACGACAGTTCCTTGATGCGGTCCGCGACATTTTTGGCCGCGTCAACGTCCGCTTTTATCTCTTCGATGGATCGACGGGAAAACTTCTGTCCTCTGTAGGTTCCGCAGAACGCGCACCGATTCCACGGGCAATTCCTGGTTACACGAATCAGGAGGCTTCCTGCTTCGCTGGGTGGACGAATAGGTCCTTGTTCGAACGTGAGTGCCTGGTTCATGATGGTCTTCTTCTCCGCATTATGAATTCCTACGTCATGTTTTGACATCATTGAGGTTTGCTCGTGAATGGTATTCATGGTAAGCTGAACTAAATGTTTTAACAACCATAATATAGACGTGAGTTCGCAGTGAGGGAATATCGTTGAGCAGCCTTTTCCTGAGAAAATCCGTCTTCGCCGTTCTGTTGTATTCCTTTGCAACAGTCTGGGGAGCGGCGCAGGTCAACGGGCAGGAGCAGTATCCCAAGGCCGTACAGATCGTAGCCCCGGACGGGCTGTCGACAAGGATTTATACTCAGCCCTCCGTGAAATCGGAAATTCTGGACTTCGCGTTCAACGGCGCCATCCATGAGGTGATGGGAACAACGGACGAGTTCGTCGCCATTAACCTGCCCGACGCGGGCGTCACGGGTTATGTTCTCAAAGAGCATACGCAACCTTGGGCGGCTCCCGCAGAGCAGGGACTTTCTTCCACGGTGGTGGTGCTCGTGGTCGGGTTCGTGGCGGTCATAGTAGTCGCGGGAATCGTCGTCTTCATCACCAGGGCGAGGAAGGCCAAGGTCGCCGAAGCACGGGCCGCGTCCATCCCGGCTTCGATCAAACGTGCCGAGGAACTGTTTCGAGAAGGTGACTTCCCGCGAGCACTGAGGGAATTCAGGAGCTTCTTGGATCTGCACGGGGGGGAGGTGCGCAATCCGGACGTGTACCGACGACTGAGTGTATGTTACCAGAAGTTGGGGGAATTTCGAGAAGCCGCGAAAGCCTGGGAGAAGATGAGGGCGCTGGGCGGACTGCGAGACAGAGACGATCACACTCTCGGTGTGTCCCTCATGATGGCGCTTGGAAAGGAAGCCGAAGCCGCGCTCATTTACGAGGAACTTCTTGAAAACGAAGACGATCTCGACACACGAATCGATATTCACACCAAGCTGTTTCACACGTACCGGCGACTCAAGAATCCGGCGAAGCTGCTGAGGCACGCGATCCAGCTCATCGAATCGGACGCGGGCGGTCAGGCGGTGTTCAACGACACTGTAGGCTACCTGGTGAGCGAAGGTCAGACGCACTTGGCAGTGCAGTCCGACCACAAGGCTCTCATTCAGGGAGTTTGCGAGGAACTCCTTGAAATGAAGGCCACGACCCCCGAGGCCGCCGGAGTATATCTGAAGGCTCTTGAATATGACCGCACGGACAAGCGGCTTCATCAAATGATGTCGAGGATCTATAACGACAGGGGTGACTATCGCCGGGCCGTAAGTGAACTCATCATTCTCCATCAGTTGGATCGAGGCCAAACCGATGAACACATGGCTCAAGCCGCTCGCATTTATGTGGAAAATGGAAAGGTTCAGGAAGCTCTGGCGGAAGGAAACCCTTTAGTCGTCAAGAAGATCGCCCAGATTTATCTGGCTCGATCCGAGGTCAATCCCGACGCGGTCGCGGTTTACGAAAAGGTGCTCGAATTCCAACCCAAAGCGGTCGGAATCAACAAGATGCTCAGCACGGTTTACCTCACCAAGGGCGACTTGCAGGCGTACATGCAGCGGTTGCGAGTGCTGCACGAAATAGACGGGAGAAACTACGATTACCTCAGCGACCTTGCGCGTTGTATTATTGACAACGATCTTGTGGAACAAACCGTAAGGGAGGGCAACCGAGACCTCAACTCGAGGATTCTCAGACAACTGATAAAACAAGGAGCATCGGACGATCAGTCGGTCTCTCTGTTTGAGAAGCTCCTAAAGGTGGATTCCGGCAACACTCCCCTGAGAGCCGCTCTTATTCATGCCTATGGACAGAGAGGCGAGCACGCAAAATCGCTGGAACACATGCTTGCACTCATCCCGCTCAAACAGGATGACCGAGAACTCCCGCAGAAGGCGGCCGAACTTGCAGTGACGCACAACCTGTTCCAAGAGATTGCGGAACGCGGGGGCAATAAGATTCTTCAGCTGACGGCCCTGAAAATCGTCAAGAACAAGGCGGACAGCCCCGAAGCCCGGAAAATACTACAGAAAGCCGCAGCGATGAATCCGTCCGACTCGACCATTGGCGGCTATCTCAAGAGTCTTAAGCCCTTACAGTCTCAGGCTCCGCGATCCACGGCCGTGCCGAAAGCGCCCGATATAAGACCCGCCGCGCCCGAATCCCGTCCTGCGAGCCCCGGAAAGCCCGTTGCCGCCCCTAAGCCCGACAAGAACCGCGTGGGTAAGGAAACGAGCGAACGCAAGAGAGGTGAGACCATTGGTCGTACCGTTTCTCCTCAGGACACGCGCTCATCAATGCAATCTCCCCCGCGTAAGCCGTTGATACTTCCTCCGGAGAGCACTCCTGACGCCTCCTCGGCGCAAGGCGGCCCAATAAGGGAAAAGTCTCCCGATGAAGGTTCGGAGTCGCCCGTCAACCCGGGGACACGCGACCAATCCCTATCCGCCGCGTCCTCGGAGATCGATGGACTTGCGTCTCCCGCCCAGCCGCCGCGGGAACATCCGAGTTTAGGAGTGGGCAAACCGGCAGAGCAATTCTTGGACCTGACCAGTCAGGACGTTTCGTTTGAGGAGAAAGCGGTAACCACATTTGTTTCAGGTTACGCCAACAGCCTTGCATCACGATACGGACGAGAAGAGCTCTATCTCCCTGCTACCGGCGGATTCGCGTATAAGGACCTGGAGGTTCTCTTTACCGACGGATGGGGACATTTCCATGTCGGCGTAGAGGTTAATACGGGTCGGACCGTCATGATGCGAGTCTTTCGCCGGACTCTTCTCGAGTTCCCGCTCATAAAGGACTTCGTCCGAGAGATTTGCGAACTGGGATTCAACATGGTCCACAACAGCGTCTTACCGGTCCAGGAGGCCGTGACGGGACCCGGCGGCGACGGCATCGTCCACCCGCCCTATCCGAGCAACCTGCAGATGCTGATGGAATCCGACAGACCGCCGGCACTCGGCAAGGCGCTGGAAATATTCGGCAAGATCTTGGACGGTCTGAGTTTTGCCCACAGTTTCAAGGGATTGGATGGAAGACTGAGAAGGACCTTCCACCTTCACCTGCACCCAAGCCAGATATTGGTTAACAGTGACCTGTCGGAATGCAGAATCGCCGGCCTCGGGTATTCGCAGATCTTCAGAAACCTCACGAGAGCTGTGAGGCCCCGATGGCAGGAGCCCGGAATGAATCCCGCCACGATGCCACCGGAATTTTTCCGCGCCAGGTCGGTGGGCATTCGAGAGAGATCTTCGGAAGTGTATTCGTTGGGAGCACTGCTGCACTACATGGTGACCGGAAGATTCCCCTTTGAAGGGCCGGCCTTCGAGGATTTCAAGTTTCAGCACACCCGCATCATTGCGACCCCGCCCAAATTGACCAATCCCGATCTTCCGGACTGGCTGGACGAGATTGTTCTTGGTTGTCTGGAAAAGGACCCGGAGAACCGGTGGGGAAGCGTAATCGAACTTCAAGAGGCGTTTGCAAAAGGCTTGCGAAGCGGGATATCCGCATGAATATCATTGCCGCATCGGGGGCGCCGGGGCATCATGGGAACCATTGTCGCCCGGCCGTGCGGTCGGATTACCAACGGTCGACTCGTTGCCGAACTACACTCATACCGCTTTCTTATACGATGAATCGAGATTCTGTTCAAACAGATCGTCCCGATCCGGTGCGGTCTCCATGTAGTGGGTAAGGATGCGGCAGTGCTCGCACGGATTGTACGCAGACTCGTGCCGATACACCTTTCCACCGCCTCGAGTCGACATCTGAATCTTGAGATCCTTTATGTCGTTGTACATACGGAAACAGTGACGGATACTCCATCTCCCCTTGAACACCCGGCACGTCACCGCGTTCGTGTCCAGCCATGCTTTCCGGTCAGTCTTCACGGCAATGTCTCTCTTCCACTGGAGTGCCCATCCAGAGTGCTGTGACGGGACATCTGTCGAAACGCTATGTGAATCCCTTAACCCTTGTGTTGATGTACCGGACACCCTCCCCTTGGAAATGTTCCTGCAACGCCTTTCCCGTGTTGCTTTTCTCGCGGAGCCGGTGAAATAGGCATTGACTGATGTTCTCATTAATGCTAAGGTTTTTAGTGAGGTATGGAGAAGCGGTGGTGCGAAGAAATAACCACTACATAGTGCGGACTAGAGGCCCGCGCGTGGGCGTTACCTTCAGAATGGCTATGCTCGCCGCGGTAGCACTTGGCTTAGTCGGCCTGGGGGCCTACTTCTGTTTTTCCTCCACGTTCGCAACGCGGTTTCCACTCGCGTGCAATATTCCCGCGTTCCCCACCATTGCTGAAGATGCCGTCTCATGCGGCCCCCCCGGCGATGTGCCCGCCGTGGTAAAGGAAGACGCGGAAGGGACCGGCTGCTCGCAGGAGATCACCGACCTGACCGGCCAGGGAGACACTCTCGTTTCTCTGCTCACCATTCACCTTTCCGATCCGGCCACGGCCAAGCAAGTTGCCGAGAGCCTCTCTTCAGTGATACGGGCCGAGGTTGAACAGCTCCGATTCTCCGAGCACACCATCCTTCAGCCTTCACGACGATACAGTGTTACATTGGACGCTCGGGGCAAGTTCCTTAAGGCTACGCTGGAACTTGATCCCGCCCGTGTCTTTCACGCGGTTCAGGAGGGAGACGGAATCCGTTCCTGGAAAGAGCGGGTCGTTCTTGACTACAAGGTCGAAACCGTCACCATTCCCGTACGCGGCACCCTCTCGCAGTCGGTTCTCGATGCCGGCGAGGGTATGGAACTCGTCGCGAAACTGATCAGCGTCTTTCAATGGGATATCGATTTTCAGTCCGAATCCGTTTCCGGCGATACCTGTAAGGTTCTGTTCGAAAGACGATACGCCGATGACCGGCCTTCAGGTTACGGTCGAATACTCTGCGCCATTTACAACGGAAGACGGACCGGCCGAAAGGTGGCCGTTCTCTTCAAGGACAAGGAGTCCAAAGACACATACTTTGACGAAAACGGCGTACAACTCAGGAAGAACATCCTGCGGACCCCGCTGAGAGTGATGCGCAAGACATCGGGCTACGGCATGCGAATCCATCCTATAGACGGAAGAAGGCATATGCATAAGGGGGTCGATTACGCCGCTCCGACCGGCACGCCCGTATGGGCCGTAGCTTCGGGCGTCGTCACGTTCGCGGGATGGAAAAAGGGGTACGGAAAGTTTGTTTCCATCAAGCACGGGAACGGTTACGAGTCGCGGTATGGGCACCTCCATTCCTTTCGAGTACGGCAAGGCCAGCGAGTGAAACAGCGGCAGTGTATCGGATTGGTTGGACGAACGGGTTATGCCACGGGGCCTCACCTTCACTTCGAGTTGCTGACCGGCACTCGACACGTCAACCCGTTGTCGGTACGGTACGTCAAGAATTTCGAGACGGTGCCGTCGGATCTCAAACCCAGATTTGAAACCGTCGTTCAAGAGCGACTCCTCTCTCTCGAAAGCATTGTCATCGGCAGGCGAGACACGCCTTCGCCGTCGTCCAGACTCTACTGATCGCCCCACGAAAGCCGCCCCTTGCGCGCGAAAGCCTGAATAACACCTTCAAAATATTTGCATTCTTGACGAAGAAACCTTATCGCGGTATACTACAACCTTGTACGATTCAATGAACCCTATCAGGAGGGACACGCCATGAAAAGACTTATAATGACGGCAGTGCTGGCGTTGCTGGTTGCCTCGGCAGCACCCGGTCACGCGTTCCTTGATTACTTCTTCGGCGGATCCCACACAAAAGGTGCGATCGACAATTCCGCGATAGGCGACCTGCGCGCGTGGTGGACGGGAAATCCCGCGTACCAATTCAACCCGTACTACTCCGGGGGGAGTAACCCCGCGCAGTCCATGTCCGGCGCTCAGGACACGCAAGGCTCGTTCTCCCCCATGGGCATGCAGCAGCAAGGCTACCAACCCCAGCCCCAGGCCAATGTTACCTATTCCCAGCCGCAGGGCGTGCAGCAGCAATACGGGTATGACCCCGCGCAGCAACAGCAATACCAGGGCCAACCCATATACGGAGCCGCGGGAGCGTCATTGCCGTATCAGGGACCGCCTCAGGCATACCAACAGCCGGTTCAGCAGGTTCCTCAGCAGCAGTACCAGTATCAGCAACCGGTTCAGCAGTACCAGCAACCCGTGCAGCAGTATCAGCAACCCGTGCAGCAGTACCAGCAACCGGCAGGCTACCCCAACCAATAAGAGTGTTCGGTTGAGAGCGCCAATGCCGGCCGGGTATGCCCCATATGCGTTCACATACGCGTCTCGGACACCCGGCCGTTGTACACCCGGCACTGAAGACCAGGCTACTCTCAGTCGCCCCTGTCGGGGCTCAGGAGTACATACGTCCCGGAGGGACGGTATGAAAGTAGACCGGTCTTTCAAGGCCGGGCCTGAGGCGTTCTTGCCTTAAGTTAACGCCTATGCGGGTATGCCCGTCCCGCGGGGTACCGATCGTGAGTGTGAGCCGTCGCTTTAGACCCTAGTCCGACGACGTATCGGAACCGATCTCTCCGCCTCGGTTGGTTGTTTCCGAGTCCGCCTCGGCAGGTGAAGGCGTGCCGCCGGCCGATGTGTCTTCACTTTGCAGGGATGAATTCGGGTCATGTTCCTCGAGGTACGTGGCGATGACCGACACCCGTTCTTGGATCCGCTCCCTGATCTTTTCGTCGGTGGTGAGTCTCAGCGCGGATCGGTAATCTTCGAGTGCTTCCCTCGCCTTCCCTTTGACGATGTAGATCAAGGCCCGATTCTCGAAAAACGTGGGGTTGGACGAATCGAGCGCAATGGCCTGTGAGTAATCGGCCAGAGCACGATCCGATTCATTTTTTTCGTGATACACGAGACCTCGGTTGTTGTACCCGATCGCGTCTTGAGGGTTCAATTTCAGTGCCTTGTCGTAGTCCTCGAGTGCCTTGTCCGCTTCTTTCAGCCTATAGTACGCATCCGCCCTGACTCGAAACACTTCGGCATTTGTGGAATCGTCTTCCAGAGCTTTGGTGAAATCCTCCACTGCCTGCTTGTGTTTACCGGTCTTGTGGTAGGTAAGGCCCCGATCTCGTAAGGCCGCAGTCATTCCGGGGACCGTCTTGAGCGCCTCGTTCCACAGCGAGATCGCCTTGGCGTGCATGCCGGCGCGATACTGCTCCAGACCTTGTGTATGCAGATCTTCAGCATACAACTGTCGTAACTGTCTCACCTTCGCCTGAATAGACCCCACGTCCGCGCCCTTCTCCGCGAGATCGATGACCTTGTTGCATGCGTCGAGTGCCTGGTCGTACATCTTCTTGTCTTCATAGATTTCTGCAAGAGCTTTGTATGCACGAACATTCTTCTTGTTCAAGGCAATGCCGCGCTTCAGTTCTTTGATCGCGTTTTCGGTGTCGCCCATCTCCTTGTACACGAGGCCCAGTGTGGTGGTTATGACCGCGTCGCGTCGCGAACCCTTGGCCGCATGGGTCAAATCGGCCAACGCTCCCTGGAGGTCTCCCTTCTTCAATCGGGAAGTTCCCCGATTGGCAAGTGCATATGAGTACCCCGGGTCGATCTCCAGAGCCCGATTGTAGTCTTCTATTGCCTTGTCGTACCGACCCTTGCGCTTCAAGGCCACCCCCCGGTTGTTGTACGAGAGCTTGTCTTGAGGGTCTAGTTCGATCGCGCGTGTGAAGAACGATATGGCATCGTCCAGATGATTCTGCCGCAACGCGTCCACCCCGCTGTTGTACAGGGCCACGGCATCCGCTTGCGTAATGGCGCGCAGTGCTTCCTCGTTGAGGGGGACTTCATCAGGGGATGGGGGGGCCTCGGCGAACAGCGGCAACGCCGGGAGTAACGCAACAAGAGCTAAGCAAAACAGTATCTTCCTCATGAAACCCGAAACCTTTCCTTGAGTGATTATTCGGTCCCGTCGCGGACTGGGTGGGCTTCAGCCCAGCCGGGCGCGTTCACGCCTCGCCTCCGATGGAGGACTGACACGGCGCCTATTGTGCCACATAACTCCTGTTTAAACAAGCACATGTCATCTTCAAATCAACGTTTGCACATGCTTTAACCATAACTTAGGACAATCAATAATTTTGCTTGACAGCCAAAATCCGGCATGTTAAAGCCCCATGTCAATGAAGCCCCACAAAGGGCTAAATTCAGTGTCCTTCGCTCGAGTCTACGCCCTCAAGCATATTTTGAAGGATCTGAACCAAAGGAGGATGAGGTATGGTGATACGAGTTTTTGCAGTACTCTTCTGCCTACTGCTCTGCGTTTCCACGTGGACCGTCACGCAGGCAACAGCAGGCGGTCCTCCCGCCGCCTATCCGCCGCCGTCATGTTATCCCGCTCCTTGTCCAAGTACTCCGCCGGTCTGCGGTCCTCCGTCGCCCTTTGGAATCTGCGGGGGTATTCTGGGCATGTGCTCGAGCATCTGTGGAACGGTGATAGGACTTCCGGCCGCGGTCATGGGAGGTCTGCTGGCACCGCCTCCGGCTTTCGCGCCTGCATGCGGGCCGCCCTCGTGTGCACCGCCTATGCTTCCCGCACCCGTTTGTGCGCCCCCTATGCCGCCGGCACCCATTCAGAAGTGCAAGCCGGGTGCCTGTCCACCATCGGGACCGCCGGTGTATTACCGTCCCGCGGTCGCACCCCGGTTCGGACCCTTGTCCTGCGGCCCGACCGCTCCCATGGATCCCCCCGGGTGCATGGCTCTCTGCGGAAACATTCTTGAAATGCCCGTAAAACTTGTTTCGGGCGTACTCAGTGTCGGCCCCCTCGGATCATTTTGCGGAGCCTTTGCCGGCGCCGCGGACTATTCAGGTGCCCCATTTGGAACCTATTGGTAATCGACAATCCTCGTGACTCGTGAAGCGCCGCCGGGTGTAATGAGAATTTCGACCCGGCGACCTTCGACGGCACATCGATCGAGACAATGTCCCAATGTCACGGAAAAAGCCATGCCGCCGTGATACAACGTCAGACCGTTACGGCATGAACGTTTCAACCGATCAGGGTCGCTTTCACCGAGGGTATGGTGATACACAGCCCTGACCCTTGACGAGGGGATAAAGCGGGTTCCCCTCTCCTTCAAAAACCCCAATTCCTCCATATCCATGGGGACGCCGAGCGTCCCCTATTTTTTTTGCCGCCCCGGATGAACGAACCGACCGGGGGAATTGCCATGCGGCCTGCCGCAACGGCCCGAGGTACGACCTTCCCCCTGGGGGCTCTATTTGCGTCGCAACTCTTCTCGGGTCTCTCGTTTAAGACGTGCCTTGCGGTCTTTGTTTCGTTGGCGGGAGAGATTGTCCTCCCTGATTCGGTCGAACCTCTCCCGTCTCGCCTCTTCCTCCATTTCTTTCTCTATTCTCAATTGTTCGGCAAGCAGGTTGGCCTCATGGATCTTTCGCCTCTGGTCCTCTATCACTTCTTCCTCAAGCTTCGCCCGGCTATTCCCCAATCCGCCGCATTCGGCAACGTGTTTCTTCACAAGGAAGCCCGGGATGCCGCAGATGTACATGCCGCAGTGGGGACAGGTGAGCGCACCATCCTCCGACACGGGAACTCTTGGCACAAATCCGGCATTCCGAATCTCGTCCACGGATGCCTCCTTGCGTATCCAAAGGTCCCGCCTGCGCAGGTAGCCCCAACCGGGTCGCTCGCTCCAAATCGTCTCGAGCATCCGCTCGGGTTCGTCGAGCCGAAACGTGTAACTCGTAGGATGTATCCAGATCGTTTGCTTCTTGTTCATCACACGTCTCGTTGGGTACTTGTAGGCCTCAATGGAGGATAGCTCCCGTTGAAAGTGAGGTCAAGCAGATGTGCGCCGTACGGACCGCGTGCCCAATAACGCGCTCACGGGACCCGACCTCTCAACCGGGCAGGTCGTTTCCCACGTACGGCAACGCAGGTCACACTGGAGAGAGTGCTTTCCTACATTCCGCGAGGGACTTTGCCTCTTCAATCCGCATCGTCGACGGATTCACGTCGCCACGGCATCCAAGGGCCTCCGCGCTCGAAATACCGACCGTATACGCGAAGCCCGTCGGCAGTGTCTGCCCCACATGCCGGCACTCGCTCCGGACTTCCCCCACTTGACAGAGTGTTCCTGCATTCATTAAGTTTAGTTGGTGCTTCGAAGGGCACAGGGAAGCTTCACGACGGGATCGCGATCAGCCCGAACCTTTTGGTTTGCCGGGGACGATCGACCGGCCTACGCGGCTGATTGAGATCTTCGCGGCTTTTGTTCAATCCGATTCCCGACCGATTCGTCGATCGTCAGGGAGATGCTTATGGCGATTTTTTCAGACACATCGTGTATTCCCCGACTGTTGGTCACCGCGGTCGGAAGCCTTCCCCATGAAGATCCGTACCAGGCTGTGGAAATGATCACGACACACTTGGGCAACGCCGCGCATGCGCCCCAACTGTCGCGTTGCGATCCCAGGGAGCAGATGTGGATACAGTTCACGGAGAATCTTCCCGGTTTTCAGGTAGATCTGGAGAACCTGCGGTACTATTTCGATACGTCGACCGGATCCGATGCACGTATCGAGCAATTCTTCTCGAACTATCTCGACGTGTTGGAAGGCGGCTCACCGGAATACTTTCGTGTGGGACGGCAATACGGCCGGGGCATTCACGCGTTGCTCGATCGATTGAAAGAAAACGGCAAGAAGCTCCCGTTCCTCAAGGTCCAGGTTACCGGACCGCTCAGCTTTGCCCTGACGGTGACCGATGAAAACGGAAAACCGATCTTTTACCATCCGGTATATCGCGATGTGGCCGTCAAGGCCATGGGACTCAAGGCCGTATGGTTGCTTGAGGAATTCAAGCCGTACGCGCAACGGATTATCGTGTTTTTCGATGAACCGAGTCTCAGCGCATACGGCTCGTCGGCATTCCTGGGCGTCTCCAAGGACGACGTCATCGAATCGCTCAATGACGTCATCTCCATGGTGGTGAGCCGGGACGGCATACCGGGGGTTCATTGTTGCGGCAATACGGATTGGAGCCTGCTCATGGAAACCTCCACGTCGATAATCAACTTTGACGCAGTTGACTACATGGAGACCATGGCAATCTACCGCAACGAGTTGATCGGGTTTCTCGCACGAGGCGGAGTTCTTGCCTGGGGCGCGGTTCCAAACACGGAGAGAATACGTGGAGAAACCGTGTCGGATGTGATTGAGAGGGTGCGCGCCGGCGTTGACATGCTTGTCCATAACGGCGTTGAGCGAGACGCCCTCACCGGTCGTGTGATCGTCACCCCCGCGTGCGGTTGCGCAGGACTGGCCGTAGAAGACACTCAGCGGGTTTACGGGATCCTGTCGGAATTGGAATCCCTGGGTCCCGACCACATTCTCGGAAAATGAACGAGGAAGCTCATCGACCCCGCGGTTCGGCCGTCCTTTGCTCTTGGGACGGATACGGCCTGCCAGAGCGGGTTTCGTCGCGTAGTCGGCGTACGAAAGAGACCGTTGTTCAGCAACGAAAGGATCTACTATGGGTACAACGTTGGCGGTAGCCGGCAAAGGCGGGGTGGGAAAAACGTCCATCACGTCGTTAATGATCAAGGCTTTGATTGAAGACGGCAAGAGACCGTTACTGGCTATAGACGCAGATTCCAACTCGAATCTCCATGAAGTCCTGGGAATACGTGAACCGCGTAGCGTCGGCTGCATCCGTGAAGACAGCCGGAAGATGGGCGAAGACATTCCGGGCGGGATGACCAAGGATCGTTTTATGGAGTATCAGATCCAGGCTTCTCTGGAAGAGACCAAGGACCTGGACTTCCTGTCGATGGGGCGACCCGAGGGACCGGGCTGCTATTGCATGGCGAACAACATACTTCGGGAAGTCATCTCTCGGCTCACGACCAATTATTCCCACGTCGTCATCGACAATGAAGCCGGCATGGAGCATCTTTCTCGCCGAACCGAGGAGGAGGTGGACCATCTCTTCGTGATCTCGGATCCCGCTCCGAGAAGCCTCCGTACCATCTCGCGGATCGTCGAGTTGATCGAAGAGTTGAAGGGGCGCGTGCACCACACGCACCTTATCCTCAGTCGAGTGAAGGGTTCGCCGGAAGACCTGCCGGAAAACACGCGAAAGGAGATTGAACGGCTCCCTTATGCTCCGGAAGCCATGATTCCGTTTGACGACACCCTGGTGGACTTGGACTTGCGTGGTGAACCGTTACTCAAGATCCCTCCTGACGCGCCGGCCTATACGGCCGTCAAGCAAATGCTTAAGAATCTTGGAATACTGTCCTGATATCATTTCGATACTCGAAGATCCGAAGCCTCGGGCTCGCAATGACACACGTGAAGGTGTCCGCAGTATTCAAGGGCCGACACTATGTCATGTTTTCATGTTTCGTTGCAGCTCGTTTCGGACGTCAATGTGAGCACAAAGACTTGTCCTAGTGAAATTTCTTGACTTTTGTTCTCGGTCATATATACTGAAAACTGAACATAACTTTATTTGCGGGTTATTGGAATTTCTTGGGCTGAGCATTGAGTGTATGGTTCTGGGGGATAACGGAGAAAAATATGGTGTATACTGACGCCCAAGCTTGGCTTGACGCTCACGAAGTTATTGAATGCAAGCCGCTCAAAGGTCGCTGGACTCGGAAGACATGCTTGGAGATTTCAAGAAGAACGGGCAAGGCTCCACGTAATGCCAAGACTCAATTGAGCACGAAACCGGCTCGGACGCTGCCTTGTGCCAATTGCCCCATATTGGCGGCACTGGAAAAATAGCACCACGAAGTTAATGTTCCTGCGTGCGTGCAACTCATCACGCGAATAGGCAACCGCGACGCGCGTCCTGGGCGCAGGACCGTCAATACATATCGCGCGTCGGCGAGGCATCTTGTCTCACCCGCAATTCCCTCAGGCCGCGCACACTCGAAGACTCCCTCGATCATATCCGTGGGACGAGTAAAACGAGCGAAGGAATCTCTCTTGTCACTCGATCGAATCACGGAGATTGCTTCGCTCGTTATGAGACGTAAATCGTTGTGTTCTTCACCCCGCACGGGTGAACGGTTGCCTCGGCCTCACGCCTCGATGCGTACGTGTCCGGATCGACGCCTAAGCGTCTCGTTCATGAGTAAAGATCGGCCGTAAGCCGTTCAACCTGCTCCCTGACTATCTTCTCCACAATGTCGAAAAGCTTGCCCCTCACTTCTTCACGCATCAGAGCCACCACTTCGTCTCGTGTGGGAAGGAGCCCCTTGCTCCTTTCGTCAAAGAGTCCCCTGGAGACGCTTTCCAACCACGTCCTCTCAGGCAACGTACTCTGCACGGCTTCGGTGATTCCGGAGGCGAGCGTCTCGCGCAACCGCTCCTTTTCGGGCAGTGCGGACTGTATGGTTTCCAGAATCCGCTGCGTCTCGGGGAGCGATTCCACGACCGCCCTTCTCAGGTCGTCATCGGAGATCACATTGTTGATCCTGTTTTCCAGGATGCCGTGAAGGTTTCGCGATACCTCTTCCTTTGTCGGCATCAGAGCGGCAAGGTATTCGTCGATTCGCGCGTTCACGTCGTCACGGGACGGAAGAGTCCCGAGGCGTTCCTCAACCCTTTCCATGATCATGTCCGTGGAAGGAATTGACTGAAGCGCCGACCGGAAGAGTTCTTCCATGGATTCCGAGGAAGGAAGGGCACTTAATGAGCTCTCGATCCTGCCGAACAACTCCTCCCCTGACGGGAACCCGCGCAGCGCTCTATCCACCCGTGCGTCGAGCACGTCCGACGATGGGAACGCGGAAAATGCGTCGTCCAACCGAAGTCGGATATACTCTTGCGACGGCATGATTCTCAGTGCCTGGTCAAGTCGCTCTGCGACCATTTCGGGAGAGACGGCCGAGGCAAGCGATGCGTCGAGACGCTCTCTGGCCACGTCAAGCGATACGATTCCTTCCAAAGCTTGGTCGATCTTCTCCGTAATCGCCTCATGGGATGGAATGCCGGCAAGTGCTCGATCAAACCGCTCCGCGATCTCCTCCCGAGAAGGCATATCGCCCAATGCCGCATCTATGCGTTGCATGACCGCATCGGCCGAGGGCAGCGCTCGGACCGCTTCATCAACTCTCGTGAGAATTTCTTCCTTGGTCGGAGTTTCCGCCAGCGAGGACTCAATCTGTGAGAATGCCCCTTCCAGCGCGACGGGCACGACGGCCAACGCGGCGTCGATGCGTTCCTGAATCTCCCGCTGCGACGGCAGGGCGCTCATCGCTGCATCGATGCGCTCGGCTATTGCCCCTTCAGGAGGCATGGCCTTGACCAACGCTTCCTCAATGCGTCGCTCCATTTCTTCACGGGAAGGGATCGCTTTCAGCGCCTCGTCCAACTTCTCCGCCAGAGTCTCTGAAGTGGGCATCGCCCGGGTCAGTGCATCCGACAACCGTTGGTCGACATCCTCCCGAGTTGGAATTGCCTTCAACGCCTCTTCCACTCGTTCCCCGAGAAGCTCCCCGGACGGCAACACCTGTTGAACGGCTTCAACAAACCGCCGGTCCATGTCCTCCTTGGAGGGCAGAGCTCGCAGCGCTTCATCGATCCGTTCGGCAAACGTGGCGGCTGAGGGCAAGGCCTGCGATAAGGCATCCCTAAGTATCCGGTCAATTTCTTCCCGCGCGGGAACGGCCTTCAGCGCCTCGTCCACACGTTCAACCAGCATTTCGGGGGACGGCATGGCCTGGAATGCTTCGTTGAACCGTTGGTCGATTTTTTCCTTGGGCAGTACGGACTCGAAAGCCTTGTCGATGCGTCCCAGCATTGATTCGGTCTCAGGGAACGCTTCAAATACGGCCTCGATGCGCCGGTTGATGTCCGCCTCGGACGGCACCGCCTTTACCGCCGTTTCCAAGCGTTCCGAAAGCGTTTCCGTGGAGGGAAGCGAGGTCTTCACCATGTCGTCGATCCTGGATAAGATCTCGTCCTGGGTCGGGAGGGATCCCGACATACCGGCGACCAGCTTGTCCAGAATCTCGTCTTTGGACGGGAGCGCCTGCTGAAGCGTCCGAGCAAACGCATCGGAGAACTCGGCCTTGTTCGGCAACGTCTCTTTGAGGGAAGCGTCGAGCGACCCGGTGATGTCGTGCTTTCCCGGGACGGCCTCGGTGAGTCTGACCCCTACCACCGACTTGAGCATATCCAGGAGGTCCGACTTGCTGAGAACCTCTCCTACAGATACCGCAGCCGCCGCGGCAGCTTTTTCCATCCCGGCATCCGGGACCGCGGCGAACGGCCGAGGCGCTACGGGGGCCTCATAGGGTGGGGCCGGCCGTGCCGGTTCGATTTCGGGAGCGATCTTGATGGTCTTTTCTTCGACTCCTTCTTCCACGGCAATCTCATCCAGTGAGATGTCCTCCGTCACCTCAAGCACCGGTTCCTCTTCACGACCCTCTTCAAAGAGTTCCGCACTGGTTTCGCCGGTTTCCAGAGTCATTTCCTCAAGTGGGATCTCATCGACCACAGGCCGAACTCCCATCTCGACCTCGTCGCCGAAATCAACGTCGTCGAGCGAAATTTCTTCCTGGTCCTTCAGATCACGAGTCTTCTCCGTGGGAAATTTCTCCGTGGGAAATTCCTCGGTGGGCAATTCCTCTCCGAAAAATTCCTGCGTGGTCATCTCCTCTTCGGGAACTTCATCAAGGGTCAGTTCGTCTTCTTCATCCAGCGATCCCGTTACATCCAACGGAGATTCGAGTTCCAGGGAAACGTCTTCAGTATCGTCAAGGTCGATGGTGCCGAGGTCTTCGTTTGCCAACAATTCCATGTCCATGTCTTCGACGGGAACGGTCTCGTCAAGGTCCAGGGTCAGGGAGTCCTCTTCGTCGGGCTGAACCGCCTCCAGTCGCTCTTCTTCCAGTTCTCTGATCTCGGTGTCGTCTTCCAGATCTATGATGTCGTCGGCCAGAGAGATATCCTGGGAGGGTTCGCGGACCAGGGAGTCTTCATCGAGATGGAGATCTTCCGACGTCAGTACGCTCGACGGCTCTTGGATATCCAGGATCTGCCCGATCTCCGTGTCGTCGGGATCGATGGAGCTCATTTCCTCTCTTCCCGGAGTAAAACCCTCTTCTTCGTCGGTTTCCGCGTCCAGTTCCAGATCGAGATCATCCACATCCATCTCCACCGTCATGGAGTCCTTGGCCGACTGGACCTGCTCTGCGTCGTAGTCATGGGTGATGGCCGAGAAATCCGGCAGAGACTGGGACGGCTCCACCTCGAGATCGAAATCGAGAGCTTCGTCCTCGCTCCCCAGATCCATTTCGGCAAGTTGTTCATCCCTCTCAAGTTCCAGTTCAACGCTTTCTTCGCCCATGTCCAGATCGATGTCGACGGATTGCACTCCGGAATCGAGCTCGATATCGACGGATTCGCCGGCCGCGCCCATTTCAAGATCGATCTCTTGATCGTCTGATTCCAGTTCAGGATAAAGAGCTTCTTCCTCTTCCGCCATATCGATCTCAACCGCCTCTTCGCCGTCATCCAGCTCGATTTCAACGGACGAACCCGCATCGGCGGCCCTTGAACCGACAGGCTCGGCAAAATCGGTCGGAACGTCGGCGACCAGTTCTATGGTCGGCTCGAACGCAGTGGTATCGTCGAGATCGTCATCGAGGCCCATATCTTCCAGGTTGAGCCGCACGGTGTCTTCATAGGCATCTTCACCGCTCATGTCTCCCACGTGATCCAGTTCCGCCACCAGCGTCCCGGTGTCGATTTCCACCGTGTCGCCGACGTCCGAGGAAGGCTCTTCCGCGTCCAATGCCACGTTCGACATGGCGAGCAATTCCTCCGTCATGTCGCCGGAGTCATCGTCCGCGAAGTCGATCATGATCTCTTCGTCTTCGTCATGAACCGTGGTGGTGGTGGAGAGCCCCAGGAGCGACTCTACGGCTTGTTTGAGTTTGGTGCCGTCGATCGGTTTGCTGAGGTAGTGATCTGCTCCTACAGTATCCACTTCATCGGGAGAAGGACTTCCCGGATCTCCGGTCATAAGCAGTACGGGGATGTCCGAGTAGTCTCGGGACGCTTTTATACCCTTTACCACCTGATGAACGGCACTCCAACCCGGCGCGTCCTGGAGAATGGAATTCAAGATGATCAGATCGGGCTTCTGGGTTTTGATGGCCTTTTTCAGCTCTCCCGAGCTGGAAACACTTACGAACTGGCTATCTTCGGCCACGAGAAAGCGTGTAACCGCTTCGCGACTCCGAGCGTCCTTGTCGGCCACGACGATCCGGTAGGACATAGCGACCTCACAATTTTTCTTTAAAATACAACAAATTCAGGCCAGATGTCAAGATGTTTCATAGAATCCGGCCTCAGCCCTACCCCTGGAAAACACTCGATCCGGAACAAAATCCCTTATGAACTGTCTGTTAATCCATTGCTAACTTTCCGAGATCCGTAGTACAAGCGGCTATTATTCTTCCCGGATTCCAACGTACCAGCGGATGAGTCGGAGAGGTCGATGACTGACGGCACGAAAGGCCCGCCCAAGAAGAGCAAGTGCTTTTCAGGGTAGAATCGTCTTCATTATAGCACGAAGGAACAGATGCCGGTCAACAAATCGGCACCGCGACCGGTTTGGAGATTTTGATGCGTCCGTTGACTTAAACGTTTACATTATCGGTTGGTCATAACATACGATAACTCAAGTAATAACTTGACTTGTCTATGATTATGGACTAAACATCCCTGTACTCAAGAGAAAGGAGAGATACTCCATGCCCGAGGCTTCTGCCGCGGCGTTAGCAACGCAAGCCGTTCAAGACCACAGCCTGTGGTCGATCGTGATGGGTGCCGGATTGGTGGTCAAGGGGGTGATGGTACTGCTGCTGCTGTTTTCGGTGATCTGCTGGGGCATTATCCTCACCAAAGCCATAACACTCTCTCGGGCTCGCAAGCAAACCCAGCTGTTCTTCGACGCGTTCCGGGAATCACGCAAGTTCTCGATGTTGTACGCCGAAGCCAAGCAGTTTACCTTCAGTCCCCTGGCTCACGTCTTCAAGGCGGGGTACGCGGAACTCAACCGGATCTCTCGAATTCAGTCCGGTTCCCAAAAGGTTTCCGAAGAGACTTCTCAGGACCCTGAATACGAACGAACCGGGATGGACAACATCACTCGGTCCTTGCAGCAGGCGGTTACCGCTGAACGCACGAGGCTGGAACGAGGAGTGAACTTCCTGGCCACCACGGGTTCTTCTGCGCCGTTTATCGGCCTCTTCGGCACCGTGTGGGGCATCATGGAATCCTTTCGGCAAATCGGCATAGCCAAGAGCGCTTCCCTTGCGGTCGTCGCTCCGGGAATCGCCGAGGCCCTCGTCGCTACGGCTGCGGGGCTTGCCGCTGCAATTCCGGCCGTGATCTTCTACAATTATTTCCTCGGCCGCATCAATGACATATCCACTGAAATGGACAACTTCGCGTCCGAGCTCGTCAATATTATTGAGAGGATATATTGGAAGCGAAAATAGGGCGAACCACGCGGCCGGGCCGACCCGCGACGTGATTTTCTTAAGGAGGAGTTGATGGCTTTCAGTATGAACACCAACAGACGAACGGCCATGTCGGAGATCAATGTGACCCCACTGGTGGACGTGATGCTCGTTCTGCTCATTATCTTCATGGTCACCGCGCCGATGATGCAAGAAGGCGTTTCCGTAAACCTTCCCAGAGCGGAAGGAGAACCGCTCGTCAAACAGCAGGAGGTGGAGCCCATCGTCATTTCCGTTACAGGTCCCGGCAACGTGTTTCTCGACGGCACGCCGGTCCAAGTAACCGAACTTCCACAGCGAATACTCGAAGCCCGGGAGAAAAACGCATCGCGCGCCGTGCGCCTTCGTGCCGACACGAGCGTGCCGTACGGAATCGTGGTACAGATCATGGCCAAACTGAAGAACGCCAATATCGACGATCTGGAAATCGAAACGTCGCCTGAAGAGGAACTTGCACCGGAGCGATGAACTCGTCCGTTTACACTCTTGAAAGGGCCGCCTCTCCTTGGATGCTGGGCGCTTCCGTGATCGTGCACGGGTTCCTGATTCTTGGGCTGGTTCTCGTATCCACCGGTGTCTTCAAGCCTCCCAAGCCTCCGGAGAAGCCGATCACGAACGTGACGCTGGTGGCCCCGCCCGGGCCGCCGGCTCCTCTGAAGATTCAGTCCGAAGCAACCAAGGAGCCTCAGAGCGTCGCATCCGAGCAGATTCAACGAGTTGTCGCCCCCGATAAGGCGGAGTCCCGAAAGAGGAGCACGGTCGCAGCAAAGACCGTCGCTTCAAAGCCCCCGGAGACGATCCCCGTCAAGAAGAGGAAACGGAAACCCAAGCCCGTTGAGCTGCCCAAGGAAGAGCCGAAGAAGGAGCCTCCGAAGAAACGGGAAGACCCCCAGAACTATCTGAAGGAGAGGCTCAAGGCCATTGGGGAACGGGTAAAGCGGAAAAATCCTCAGACGGCTTCCGTGACTCCACCAGCCACCGCCAACGATGCAACGAGACCCGGCGCGTTCGGACATGAGGCCGACGCGGATCTCACCCACGAGCAGCTCGCCCAATGGTTCAACGGCATCAGGGCCAAGGTCAATGCCCACTGGACCGTTTTCCAGGACGGCCGGACAGTGGATCGGGTTACGGTGGTCGGCGTTCAGATAGCCGACAATGGAAAGTTGCTCGGTGCCGCCGTGGATGAGAGTTCGGGAGATCCCGTTTTCGACAGGTCGGCTATGAGAGCCGTGTTTCAGGCTGATCCATTCCCTCCGGTTCCCCCCAAGATACGTGAAAAGATACGGCAGGAAGGAGGTTTGGCGCTGAGATTCACGCCCGGAGGCATGCAATGAACTGCTTCGGGCAGGCGCCTACCGAAATCGGCTCGGTCCATGACCTGCAGGCTCGGCCTTCCCATGAGATGGGGCGGGTCCCGACATTCCGCGGAACCCGGGATGGCCGCGGCTCCCGTGTTGTCGGAAAGCCCCGGTTCCGGACCTGGGACTCGGGAACGGGAGAAGATACCCGGCCGCCCCGACGTAACGAAGTACCACGAATGAGAACGCGAAACCTCGCGGTAATTCGGATCAACCGGTTACCCCACGGAGAGAAGATCGTTGGCCCACATCATCATGCCTAGACAACCCGGTGCAACTCCATTGAAGGATCGAACGGAATACGGCTTACGCGGAACCTCATTTCGGTACCGCGCAAAGTTCCTTTTCACCGCGTGCGTGAGTCTCCTGCTGATGTGCAGCGCGACGGCCCCGGTCCACGGCAAGCTGGTCATTGACCTGAACAATCCCAACCTGGCAAAAATGCCCATCGCAATCCCCGATTTCGCTTCGGATCATGCAGCGGCCCCACTCGCCAAGGAACTCACCAACATACTCAGAAACGACCTCTACATGACCGGGCTCTTTCACATTGTCGACTCCGTGCCTCAGGGAGTATCCATATCCGAAGAACAAACCGATTTTCAGGTCCTGACCGAATCGGGATTTCAGGCACTCATCAGGGGAAAAATCCTCCTCCAAGGCGACGGCCTCACCTTTGAAGCTCGACTCTACGACACGGCCCTGCAGAAAATGGAACTCGGGAAACGTTTCACCGGACGATTGAACGATCGCCGGTCGATCGTGCATCGATTCGCCGACCGAGTAATGGAAACATTGACCGGAGTCCCCGGGTGTTTCTCCACTCGTATCGCCTTTGTGGGAGCAGGACAAGACAGGGAAATATACTCGATGGATTACGACGGCCACAATCTCGGCCGGCTGACCCAAATCGGGACGATCGTCCTCTCCCCTGAATGGGCCCCCGACGGCCGCAGCCTCATCTTTACCGCCTACCTCAAAGGTAATCCCGACCTCTGGTCCCTGGATCTTGCGTCACGCACTCAGCGACTCATATCCGGCCGACAAGGATTGAACGCATCGGCTCGCTATTCACCTCGGGGAGATCGGATCGCGCTGTCTCTAACTGATAAAGGAATACCTAAGATATTTACGATAACCCCTGAAGGTAACATCATAAAGAGGTTGACTAACGGGAGGGGAAATGATATCTCTCCCACGTGGTCGCCGGACGGTTCGACCATTGCCTACGTCTCCGATAGAGCCGGAACGCCGCAAATCTACGTGATTTCGTCAAACGGCGGTCCCTCCACGAGACTGACGTTTGAAACGAACTACAATACCGATCCTGACTGGTCTCCAAGGGGCGATCTCTTGGCATTCACATCCAGGATAGAGGGACGATTTCAGATATGCACCATCAGGACCGACGGTACCGACTTCCGCATTCTCACGGGAGAAGGGTCGAACATGGGCCCGGCATGGTCTCCCGACGGGAGGCTGATCGCGTTTTCCTCCAATCGCGGAGGCAGGGAACGGATTTTCGTGATGAACGCCCGGGGAGAGATTCAGGTTCCGGTCACATCCACGGCGGGAAAGGCACCTGCCTGGTCCTCACACGGGACACGCTAAACGAACGGGGAAATGGGGGCAAAAGGAGCAGGCAACGATGTCATATCGCCGATTGATCTTTGCCGCCGTTGCGATCCTGGTTCTGTTCACTCTGCTTGCGAGCGGTTGTTCCAGAAAGGTCGTGCGACCTACTCCGGGGCCTCAACCGCCGGGCCTGGGTGGGCCGAGCGCCGGAGGCCCGGTAATGGAGCAGGATCTGCAGGTCGTGCAGGCAAACCTGAAGCCCGTGTATTTCAATTACGATCAATACATCCTATCGCCCGAGGCGCTGGCGGCCGTGCAATACAACGCGGAAATTCTTCGGCGGGCACCGCAGATGGCCGTTCTCCTGGAGGGGCACTGCGACGAGCGGGGCACTGCAGAATACAACCTGGCCCTCGGGGAGCGGCGAGCTAGGTCCGTAGCCGAATACCTGACTACGTTGGGAGTCGCCAATCGGATATCGACTGTTTCATACGGTTCGGAGCTCCCGGTGGATCCGGGTCACAACGAGGAGGCTTGGGCCAAGAACCGACGTGTTCATATGAGAGTCTCCAATTAGCGGAACAGATCATGGCGGCAAGAACGCAAGAGGCAAACCGACATATGCAGGCGATCCGCATGGGCGTCATCGGGATACTGTGCGCCGCGGCGGCCTTATCAATTGGGGGTTGCCTGAGCAGACAGGGGGCCGGTCCTTCTCTTCCTTATGTGAAGCCGGCTAATTCGGTGGAAGGCAATGACCCTGTTTCCATCAGGATTGCCTCGCGTATGCAGGAAATGGAAACGGAACTGCAGCGACTCTGGGACTCAGTCGAGCGACTCAAGGCGGCAGGCGGCGACGAAGCGGAGATCGGCGCCCTGAGGGATCGCATATCCTTCATCGAACGTCAGTTGGGGATCGATCCGCTTGCCCAGGCTCCCGGCCCGAGTATTCCTCCGCAAGCCTCGAGCGAACCTCCGACCCCTCACGCGGTCGCGCCCCACGCGGTCCCTCCGACTGCCCCTGCGGACCAACAGGTCGCCCAACGGTTGCCCGCGGGGCAACCGCCCTTGGAAATCCGCAATCCTCCCATGGGAACCGACGAACAGGAATACCGATACGCATACGCCGCGTTCAGGAGGGGCGACCTGGACAACGGGATTCGACTCTTTGAGGCTTTCTTGAACTCACATCCCAAGAGCACTCTCGCGGCCGACGCGACCTATTGGATCGGCGAGGCTCACTTCGCGCAAGGCCATTTTGACGAAGCGGTCCTTCAATTCGACCGCGTACTCAAGGAATACCCCGGATCGAAGAAAGAACTCAGCGCATTGCTCAAGCAGGGGGAATCATTTGAAAAGATGGGGGATCCCCGATCCGCGGCAATCATATTCGGCAAACTGGTGGCCGATCATCCGCACACGGCTCAGGCCCGAATCGCCGCGCGCAAGCTGAAATCATTACCCCAAAATCCGCCCGATCAGACGTAATTTGGCACTCTGATTAGCAACTTCAGTGACGTATTCCCATCATTGTTGAGACGGGCACCCGGCCCATCGTCGCCGGAAGAGAAACCTGTCCCGCCGGATCGAAGGGTCCCGCGCAGAACGGGGGACGGAACGCTGCCGAGCGTTTACGGGAATGCACGACCGTATTTGCCTGAAAGTCCAGTTCGTTCTCGTTCCCAGGCTCCGCCCTGAGCATGTCCCATAACTCTTGGCTGGGCACCGTGAACATCGGTTGCCTATATGCCTACCGATTCGAGATGTTGACCAACCAGTGCCCCGCAGGGGCTTACCGTGACTAGCCACGGGTTTCAACCCGTGGTAAGGGGGCATCAAGCAAATTGTCTGATCGGCCCTGAAGGGGCCGACCAATGACTCACCGCATCCGTTGCCCAGTTGGTGGAC